>CANHKJ010000305.1 GCA_947460915.1 Verrucomicrobiia bacterium | reverse complement strand
GTCGGGTGGGCAGGGTTGTTGAATTGTTGGCTAACAGCTTTCCATTCCGTGCCCGTCCAGCCTTCGATGCGGTAGCTCTGGGGTGCTTGAACTCCGCCGCGATCGTCGTAGATGTGCAGTATGACTTTTACGACCGTGATTTTTTTGTCCCACTCAAGTTCTAACCAATCGATAGCGTTGGGTGAGGAGTATGAGGTCCAGCGGTTGGTGGGGGTGGCCTCGAAGTTGATTTTGCCATCAATGGCACTGGGTGGAACGCCACCGTAGGGGTCAGAGTGGGAGGCGGAGACTTTGGGAAAGCCGCTGGCACGGCGATGAAAGGCAAGATTGCCCGCGGGTGGTGGAGCTGGCTCGTAAGGTGCTACTCCAGGGCCCCATGCTTCGAATTCTGTTAGGCTGGAGCGCGCATGAGCGGCATGAGTCAGTGTCGCTCGCAAGCGGCTGGTCTTGAGAAGAGGAAATGTTGCGGTGAAAGGAGCATTGCCCGCTATGATGTCGTTGTTGATTTTGATGTTAGGAATTTCTTTCCACGCGGAACCTGTCCAAGATTCGAGTCGAATGCTGCTCGGCGCTTTGATTTGGGAATCGCGCGCTCCGGCATCATCGATGACGCATAGCTTCACTTGGTGAATTGCACGCTCGCTACCGAAATCCACTTGCACCCAATCTTGGGGATTCGGAGAATCGAGACAACTCCAGCGATTGCTCGGCATGATGTCATAAACCGCTTGGCCATCACTGAGTTTGGCGAGGGAACTGGATGGGTGAACGAAGGAGGCTTCGTAGCGAGGAAAGTAATCGCCATCATTGTTGACGGCGAAGTTCATGTCGGGATTTTTTTCGATGGCGATGACTTTCGCGGCTGGAAGTTTTACGCGAAGCTTACTGAGCTTCGGAGAGCTAGCGATTGTTTTTCCATCTAACAAGATCTGCAATCCTTTGCCGATGTTGTATCGCTCACCGCTGCGATCCCAGACGATGGCGAGCTGATGACCTTGGTAGGGGATGCGATCGACCGCGAAGTAATCCCATGAGTCAGGGGCGAGGGGCTCGACTTCTAGGTTGTCGTCGGCTGAGGTCTTGAGCCCGGCGAGCCCTGTGATGATGAGGTCGGTAAAGCCTGAGTGAAAATAATGCTCGCTGCGGTTTTCCATATCGTGGCCTTTCCAGGAGCCATTGAAAGGATTGGCTGCCTCGGCGATGTAGGGTTTGTCGTCTTTGCGATGGGTGATGGCGAATGTGTGCAGGAGCTTAGCGTAGTCATCGCGATTGACGTGTTTTTGTGGGTAGTTGTGCAGGAGGTTCGCCATTGCTTTGAGCGTCTGCGTGGTGGCAAAGGGCCAAGACTGTCCGCTCCACCAACAGCAGCTATCCTTCAGGACGAATTGGGGATCGTTGCGCTCGATACTCGTTGGCCCAAAGGGTGCTTGAAAAAATGCATCATCGTTGAGAAACTGCCAGGCATCTTCGTGGCCTGGATCTAACATGTTGAAGGCCCATGGCACATAGCCGTGGAGCTCTCTCCCAAAAATGCTACCGGCAAACTTTCCTGTCTCGTAGGTGAGCGTGTGTTTTTTCACGATGAAGCCATCCTTTTCGTGTTCCTGATTGCTCATCGGAAAGAAAAACATGCGTGAGGGATCCCACAGTTTGCTTTGCACGTTTTCCTTGATTCGTTTGGCTTTGGCTTTGGCTGCATGCAGTTCCGCGGTGGCGGTGTCACCTTTTAGTTTGGCGATCTGGGAGATGGCCGAGGCATCGGCCCACATGTAGGCATTGAAGCTGGGTCTGAGCGATTGTCCACCGCGCAAGATGTCCTTGGTTTGTTGGGCATTGATGTCAAATTCCATGCCGTCATCGTGGCCAGTCTGCCAGAAAAGTCCGACGTCTTCGACCCAATGTTTTTTTTCCCATTCTTGGAAGTTGCCGACGAGGTCAGGCAGGAGGTCGGTGATGAACTCGTTGTGTGGATGCACTTGGTGAGTGGCCCATGCGGAGTCGGCAAGCCATGAAGAATAATTGCGCGGTTGGGCACCGGGGTGTCGCATCCAAAACCGTAAATAATCGCGTACGTAGCGAGGGTTCTGCAACCAGCGAACTTCATAAATCTGATGACCAGAAGGGCAGGAGATTGTGCCATAGGCTCCAGACCAAAAAGGGCGATTGGCAAACTCGGTGAAGGCGTAGCCGCTGTTCGGATTGCCATAGACGATGTGTCGCGTGACGAGCTCCCAACGGTAGTAGTAAGTTTTGTTGATTTCCTCATCGGGGCTATCGAAAAATGGGATGTTTTTCTCATACCAATCGTAGTCGCGATTGATCAGGAAATCCTGTTTTTCAAGAATCTTGCGTGCGTCAAGAATGGGTGCAGCATTGAGTGTCGCACCGAGTGCGAAAAAAATAGCGATGAAGGGTTTCATGGGAACGTTTGATATGAATGATGGTAATCTCATCGACTCATATTTTCCTACGAAACAAATTCGGCAGCCTGATGTCCGCGTCGCGATGATCGCTGCGGGCATGGGCTGCCGTAAAGTGTGTGCTCAATTAATTTCCTAGCAGATAAGCGAGGAGGTCTTTGAGCTCGTCTTCGTTGAGTCGGTTGATGAGAGCTGGTGGCATGGGCGAAGCCTTAGAAGGGGCGATAGATTTGACATCGGCGCGAGGAAGTTCGCTGTGCTGTTGCATGTCGAAGGGATTGCTAGCGATGATGAGCTTGCCGTCTTTTTCATTTACGATTTTGGCGACGATTGTGGTGCCATCGTTTTTCTCGATTTGCTCGAAGGCATATTGATCAGAAACAACTTTGCCGGGATCGATGATCGCCTCGGCGATGTCGCGGACCGAGAATCGACCAGCGAGGGCATTGAGTTGCGGACCAGCGGCTCCACCTTCATTGCCCATGACGTGGCAGGCTGCGCAGAGGCAGGCTTGGGCCATTTTTTTGCCATTTTCGATGTTGCGTCCTTTGAGGTCAGAGGCGAGTTTTTCGACTTCATCAATCGTCCAGTTGCGACCAGGGCCTTTGATCTCGGGGAGATTGGCAAAGTAGTCGGCGGCTTTCATGGGGCCTTCTTGGCCGAAACGTTTGCGTTCGTCTTCCGTAGCGTTAGCGAGAGCATCCGAGCGAATGGCATTGAGGTAGCCGACGTAGGAGTTGCCGCCGCTGCGTTTGGCTGCTTCACCGAGCCAAGTGAAAAATCGCTCGCGCTCACCTGACTGCCATGGGCCTTTCACCTCGCGGAGGCAATAGGCGTAGAAGGTGTTTTGGAGCGGTGGGAATTTTTCTAACAAACGTTGTAGGGCGCTGCCGTAACGATCATTGCGTTTGGCGAGCTCAGCCCAGTTAGGAAGGGGTGATGGCGCAGCTTGGTCCATGAGAGTAAGAGTGCGTGCGACAATGTTTGGTGCCTGTAGGAAGCTCAGCAGACGGCAAAGCTCGCGATTGAGATCGTCGTTGGCTGCGGGAAACTGTGCGTCGATTTTGGCGAGAATTTTTTCGCGTTCAGCAGTAGCAAATGCACCTGCACGAATCGCCCACAGTCCGGTGGCACGCAGCCAGTTGATTTGTTGCTCAGTGGAAAGCTTGGCCCAATCGAGTCGATCAAGAGCGGCAAGCGATATGGGGCGTTGATCTTTGGCATTGACGCGGGCAAGTGCCATGGAGGCGTGGATGACGCGCCAAGGGTCAGACTCAGCGGTGAGT
>CANHKJ010000304.1 GCA_947460915.1 Verrucomicrobiia bacterium | reverse complement strand
TTTTGTCATAGGCGCGATAGACCGCTCCAATTCCACCTTGGCCAACTTTTCCTCGTATTTCGTATCGATCATCCATTCGGGCTGGGACATCTTGCATGATATTGATCTCAGGAAAAGCAGGAAATTTGTGGAATTGACGATTCTTTTATTGGCTCAGTGGAACATCATTTGGTGTGACGGTTCACGTTCCTGCCTTGGATAGTCATTTGATCTGCAAAAAGCATAATTATTGCGCCAGAATGAATTTTAGTATCATCTCGGACAGGGCGAAAAGTCATGCTATAAATCCGTTCAGACACCTCATGGCTACTGCATGACAGTGTCCATTGAGCCAGACTTGTTGTATTAGCCTGGTGTTGTTGACGCGCATACTTGCTAGAAAAGCGCGAGGTTTCATATGGAGCGATTCTAAGGCGATATTTCAACGTGCAATCGAAGAAACTCCTTACCTCGTGATGCATAGGGGTGACTGCTGCGGTAGGTGACAGTTTCCGTTCCGTCGCCATTGGCGACAGGGGTGTTGACTTCGATTAGCTCGGTTGCCTGATGGGTCCATTGATCTAGTGATGTGGCAACTTCCGCTCGAGTGATGATTTCGGCTGCATGTATGCGGCGGCGGAATTGCAAGGTTTGGTAGGTTTGGCCCAAGACAATGGTTTTTCCCGCGACCACTTGTGGGTTGGTGCGATCAGAAGTCCAAGGGTTTGTCAGCATAGCGTACTCGATGAGATTGCAAAAACCATCTCGATCCGGATCTGCTTGGTCCCCAGAAATGGCAGCATTAGTCCGTTGTTCCAACGTAAAGTGATTATTCCTCCACTGGCTGTCGGCAAAGGAATGAGTTACAATGAAGCTGCGTTCCACGGGGTGGGCGGCGAGGTGATTGTCGTCTCCATTCTGAGTGGCGACAACTCGAACTTGGCCACTTGCAAGTGGGGTGAGAATCGCCGCATCGATAGACCCGGAGCCTTGGATGATCGAGAAACTGACAGGTAAATTACGATCGCTAGTTGCACTTAAAACCACAGGGTCTCCATCGATAGGAATGTCACCAATGGTAGGAAAAATGAGGGTTTGTGATGCTTTTTCAATGGTGAAGGTTTCTGATGCTGTGCCTACGTAGTTCGGTTCATTAACGATGGCTTGCAAAGCGTAGGTGCCAGCATTGGTTGGTGCAGAAGCGTTGTCGTTGTAGGTCAAATTCACTGTGAGCCCTTCGGGAGTGGTCGTAGCGAAGGCAGCTTTCGATGTGCCATCGTAGGTTGCTGCCAGGTTGCCCAGCGTGACGTTCGCCAGCGCTTTGCTGATTAACAAGGTGCCCGTTGCCGTTCCCTCGTAGTTCGCATCGCTGATTGTTGCGACGACTTCATAACTTCCTGCATTCGTTGGTGCACTCGCGTTTCCGTCATAGGTGAGACTTACGGTCAGTCCTTCGGGAGTTGTCGTGGCGGACGCTGCTTTTGCCGTTCCATCATAAGTTACAGCTAAATTGCCGAGGGTCACGGTGGCAACGCCTTTGCCAATGATCAGATTACCGCTGGCGGTGCCTTCGTAGTTATCGTCCAGGATGGTGGCGACTACTTGGTAAGTTCCGGCGGCTGTCGGCACCGTAGTAGATCCATCGTAAGTAAGGTTCACGCTCAATCCTTCGGGTGTCGTGGCCGAGGCCGCTTTCGATGTGCCATCGTAGGTTGCAGCTAGGCTACCCAGCGTGACGTTCGCCAGTGCTTTACTGATTGCAAATGTGCCAGTGGATGAACCCTCGTAGTTAGGATCGTTAATGTTGGCTTGCAAGGAGTATGTGCCGGCATTAGTGGGGGTACTACTATTTCCATCGTAGGTGATCGTTGTTGTTAGTCCTGCTGGTGTGGATGATAGGGTTGCTGATTTGGCTGTGCCGTCGTAGGTGTGAGTAAGATTGCTCCAAGCCAAGGTTGCAGCGGCTTTTTGAATGGTGAATGTTCCCGTGGTGGTGCCCTCATAATTTGGTGCAGTGATGGTGGCTACTACGGCATAGCTGCCGCTTTGGGTCGCTTCGGTGCTTATTCCGTCGAAGGTGATGGAAACCGGTAGGCCGGGTGGTGTGGTTACGATGGTTGGGTTCAGTGCAGAACCTGTGTATGTTTTTGTGAGTTCCGTCAGAGTGATCGTGGCAAAAACATCGCCTGTGCCAGGTGAGCCATCAGTTTCAGGACTCATCACCCAACTTGCGCCTAGGCCGATGAGAGAGTCGGCCGTATTAACATTGCGCAATACCAACGAGGAACCTCCACCATCGGTGTAGGGATACCAGAGATCATCGTAGGAAAAATCGGTGACGACTTCGCCTGAAGCTTCGGTGAGTTCGATGCGTTCGCCACCGTTACTGAGGTTGTCATCGTAGCCACCAAGCACTCCGGTAAAGCCGGGATGTCGCAGCAAAAATGCGGCGGGATTTTTGGCAATCACAATACGAGCTCCTGCGGCGATCGAGGTGCTGGGGAATGTGAAATCGAAGCCTGCCGTGATCGAATATCCTGTCAAATCAATGCTTGTGTTGCCGGTATTGGTGATTTCGATAAATTCAAAATCGTCATTGTTGATGCCGGGCAAGGCCATTGATTCGGTTGAGCTGGGAGCGGTGGGGTTGTAATGGATTTCTGAAATTCGCAAGTATTGTTGGGCGAGGGTCGGCGCTCCTGTGTAAGTGAAGCTGGCAATGGTGGTGTTCGCAGAATCGACTAGGGTTATGGTCTCGCCGCGTGAGGAAAGTTGGCCCGAGTAATTGCCTTGGATGAAGCGTTTTTCGCCGCCTTTGGGCCCGGTTGTGCGAGCGCGGAAAGCGGCGGTATTTTTCACGATGTGGAGTAGGCCTTTGTATTCCGCTGCCGCTGTTCCAGCCCCGCTGGGGATGACGGTGCCTGCGGTGAAATTATGATTGATGGCGCCCGTGAGTTTCCAGCCTGTGAGATCAATCGCTTGCGCACTCGTATTTTTCAGAATGATGTATTCGCTGTTTTGTGACTCAGACGAGGGAAAGAAATCGATGGCTTGAATGAGCACTGCACCTGGGCTCGCCGATTGCGCAAGGTTCGGAATCGGTGTGCCACCTGTGAGCAATGGCTTTTGCACCAATGGTCGTGTGGACGACGTTTGATTGTAGAGAAATGTGCGACGAGCGGGGAAGTATTCATTGAGAACACGGGTGACTTCTTCACGTGGACGATTGTTGATGAAGTTGGTGCTGGGCATGCCCCATTTTGCATGATCGATATCGCCATCAGTGAGCGGTGATGGATTGGCGGGGTCTGGATCGACGAGCGCTACAATTTCCGCCATGCGGTTAGCGATCAATCCCTGTGGTGAGCCGGGTGCTCCGAGAAATTGATCCATTGCGGTGCGCATGCGGCGGGCAAACATTTCCTGAAACTCAGGTGACTCAAGCATCAGATTGTAGAGTCGATTCGCGGTGCTGTGGCGGTTGAGGGGATTGTCGGTGATGAGTGAGTCATTAAAATACCCGCCGGTATTGTTATTGCCGTTCCATTGATGTCCTTGTGTGAGGTCAACATCCCACACGATAGGCATCCACTCGCCGGTGATATTGGTATCGCGATAAAGATAGTAGTTTTTATGGCCGTGGTCGGCATCGGAATTCAGTTGGCGCGTGACGAGATAGTTGACAGTCGCGGCGATATTGACATTGTCGTAGGCGTAAGTGCGGCGTGTTG
>CANHKJ010000303.1 GCA_947460915.1 Verrucomicrobiia bacterium | reverse complement strand
CAGGGCCAACCAAACCAGCGGCCAAAAACTCGCCACGTGGATCAGCCCATTGATCCCCTACCGCGCTGGTGACTAACAAAGGACGAGGTGCGACCAAAGCTAACAAAAAGTGCGAATCAAATGCCATCGCTTTTTCGTTTTCTGAATAGCGCTTGAAATTGCCACAAAACCAATGCGGAAATGATTGGTTCAATCTGCCTACGGTTTCGCCATAAATCCGCTTGTTCAGCGCAGCACCACCAGCACCACTTTGTTGCGAAATCACAACGGCAAAGCGCTGATCACAAGCCGCCGCCCACAACGCCGCTTTGCCCAATCGCGAAAAACCTTGCACAGCCACCGCATCGGCATCGACCAATGGCTCGGTCACAAGGTAATCCATCACCAAGCTCATCCCCCAAGCCCATGCCGCGAGGCTGCCCCAAGTCTGTCCATCACGACTCGCTTCGACATTCGGATGTAAGGCATGCACGCCGTTTTTCCATTGATCATCAAAGTCGGGATCGATGTCGCCATAATAGGCCGTCACCACACCATAGCCGCGAGCGATGGCTGCCGCCACCTGCCATTTGCTAGCGTCCTGGCCGCGCGGAATTTCTTCCGAACGTGTCGCTTGAGGAAATTCACCCATTTTCACCCAAGACTTCGAGGCCCGAATCTGCAGATCATTTTGCACCGTGTGATTGCCCAAGAAATTCAACCCGAAAATCACCGGCGCTTTTTTCACCCCGACAGGTGTGTAGACTAAAATATCGAGAAATGGCCCATCTTCTCGCTCGCTCAATGCCACACGCACTTGCTTGCGCATCGCTTTTCCATCCAATGCCAGCGTCGCTTCTTCCGCTACCACCACGCGCAATTTCGGACGCGCCGGTGCTTTGCCAAACATCTCACGCTCTAACAATTGGCGAATTTCTTCACGACGCGTCGCCTGCCACGCTTGGGCCGATGCCACAGAGTTTCCCGCAGAGTCCACCAGCAACTTTGGCAGTTCATAGGGAGGAACCTTTGCCTCATCGTAATTAAATTCTTCTGCCGCCTGCAAATTCACACACAACAAGAGCCACAACAATCGCTTCATGAAGCAACTCGTTACCAAAGATCACCTGGACTGCAAAGAACACAATGCGCCATCGCATCGAGAAAGCACGGAACTTTGCCCCCACCCTTGGTCTCAGAAAAAACAACCCGCAAAATCCTCCACAATCGCATTGCCACCT
Organism: Verrucomicrobiia bacterium; assembly: GCA_947460915.1. Lineage (GTDB taxonomy): Bacteria > Verrucomicrobiota > Verrucomicrobiia > Verrucomicrobiales > Akkermansiaceae > UBA956. Next base: position 2,506 of record CANHKJ010000303.1, on the reverse strand, counting down.
AGCCCGCCAATTGCTTCACTCTCCTCACCATGCTACTGGATGTCCGCAACCTCACCACCCGATTTCACACCCGCAACGGCATCGTTCATGCCGTCGAAGATGTTTCGTTTTCCGTGGAAAAAGGCCAAACACTCGGCATTGTTGGCGAGTCGGGTTCTGGCAAATCCGTGACTTGCTATTCGCTACTTGGCTTAATCCCCAAGCCTCCCGGCCGCATTCATGCAGGCACTGCACACTTCGATGGCATCGATCTCTTGCAATGCAGCGAGAAACAACTCAGCAAAATCCGCGGCAAGCGCATCGGCATGATTTTCCAAGACCCGATGACTTCGCTCAATCCTTACTTGAAAGTCTCGACCCAACTCATCGAACCACTCGAACTTCATTTCGGCGTCTCTGGCAAACAAGCACTGCACCGTGCCATCGATGCTCTCGCCGAGGTGGGCATTCACGATCCCGAAAAACGCGTGCACGGCTATCCGCACGAATTCTCTGGCGGCATGCGGCAGCGCGTCATGATCGCGATGGCGCTGATCACACGTCCCGAATTGTTGATATGCGACGAACCCACCACCGCACTCGATGTCACGGTGCAAAAGCAAGTAATCGATCTCATCCGCGATCGCCAAAAGGAACTCGGTACCGCCGTCATTTTCATCACGCACGATCTCGCCGTGGTCTCAGAAATATGCGATCAGGTCAACGTGATGTATGCGGGACGCATCGTCGAATCCGCCCCACGTGATCTGCTATTTCAGCATCCACGCCACGCCTACACCCGCGCGCTTCTTGCTAGCATCCCCTCGATCAAGCCGAAAAATGAACTCCTTCATACCATCCCCGGCCTTCCCCCGAATCTAGCAAATCCTCCCAGCGGCTGTGCCTTTCGCCCCCGCAACACCATGGGAATTGCGGGCCTATGCCTAACAGATTCTACTCCACTACTGAGCGAAATTGCTCCGCAACACTTCGTTCAAAACTGCCCTGGCTGCCTTGCTCATGCGCCAGCGAAGGAAAGCCGAGTCCTTGAACCGACCTTGTAAAAGAGCTTCGATGCCATTCGATCGATTCACTGATTACTGAGGCTCGCGCGCCGCAGTAGGCAGATGTAAAATGCATTGCGGGATGCGAGAGATGAGTTTTTTCGCGGCATCGGGTGTGAGCACACAGCAGGCCGTAGCAAGGGCATCACTTTGCGTAGCGGTCGGGGCGATGACCGTGGCGGCTACGGGTTTTGTGAGACCGAGTCCTGTTGCGGGATCGATGATATGCGCGTAGTGAACGCCATTGATCTCGATGCTTTGTTGCAAATCACCTGAGGTCGAGACGGCACAATTGGCGAGTGTGAGGGTGGCGGTTTCTTTGTTTTTATCGAAAGTGCGCACGCCCACTTGCCAGCCTTTGGCTCCGGGTGGTGGGTTGCCGAGTCGAACATCGCCGCCAGCGGTGATCGAAGTACTAGGAAGATCGTAGCAAAAAAATACGGCAAGCATCGCATCGGCTGCTTGTCCTTTGGCAATGCCGCCGAGATCAAGGCGCATGCCTGCTTTTTTCATGATTAGACTGTTGCTCGAAGAGTCGCAGATCAAGTGCTGGTGACCCGTGGATGCCTTTGCGGATGCGAGCACCGCATCGGTCGGCAGAGCGTGGCGGCGTCGGGACTCGCGCCATAACTTGGTGAATGGCCCGATGGTTGGATCGTAGGCACCATCAGTGATCTCTGCCATCTGCTTTGCTTCGCTCACCAGTTGATACAGCAGTGGCGAGACAGCAATCGGAGTATCGATCGGTTTTTTGGATAAACCTAACAATTCTGAATCCGCAATGTAGTCAGAGCCGACCTCGTTGATTTTTTCCGCTTCTGTGAATGCCTCCTTGGCGACTTTTTCGGCGAGCGTTTTGTTCGGTGCGTAGCAAGTAATTTTGAACAAGGTTCCCATCAAAGGCTGCTCAAAAGAAAAGCGTTCCTCGGCGAAGAGGAAGATGGGAAAAAGCAGGAGGGAGAGAAGGAGCTTCACGTTATTCCGAATCGCCAGGGCTGGTGTTCCAGGCCTTGTGCATTTCTTCAAGAGTTGGCGTTTTCAGTGGTCTTACAACACGGAAGCCGAGGAAGGGAGCATCGGTGAAATACCAGATCGACTTGGGGATTTGCGGGTCACGCACTTTCCAATCGGGTGTGCTGGCGGTGCGGTTGGCGCTGCGCAGTTGATCGGCATCGGCATCCCAGTGACCGCCGCGAACGCTTGTAGGATAACGCTTGGTTGGGGAAGTAAAGGGATTGCTTACGCCATTTTTGTAGGACTCGTAGGAGTTGGCTAGATATTGATCGAGCACCAATTCGGCGACGTTGCCGTGCATGTCATGCAGCCCCCAAGTGTTCGCTTTTTTCGTGCCGACTTTTTGGTATTGGAATTCGGAGTTCTCAGCAAACCAAGCGTAGTCGCCCATTTTGCTGGCATCATCACCCCAGGAATAAGCTGTCTTCGTTCCAGCACGGCAGGCGTAT
>CANHKJ010000302.1 GCA_947460915.1 Verrucomicrobiia bacterium | reverse complement strand
TACCGTAAGCGTAGCAGGTTCTTTTTTTCCTTGCACTACCATAGGCGCAAGGTTTTGCGAATGATCCTCAGCATTAAGAGCGTTGATTAAACATGCGAGTGTCAATAGATGTGATTTACGGGTCATGAGGGACCGATGATATCACAGTTGCTTACTCTGCCAATGTGGCAAAACGTCGCAGGCCTAGCAAAGCTTGACGTGCAGCGGGAAGTGCCATGGATACAGGAAGTGCAGCGGGCGCGGCCGATGGGTATTGAAGCGTCACTTTGTGACGCGGGATCGCGGGATGTTGGGATGTTGGGATGTTACCCATGATTGAAATCATGGGCTGGAGATTGCATTGACCCTATTTCCCCATTCTGGATCATTGAATGAACACCATCTGCGGCGAGCCGCGCGTGATCGAAAGAACTTCGAGTTTACCACCGAAGCTGCCGATTTCGAGGAACAATTCGTTCGGCAAATCACGCTCAAAATTGTAACGATACCCCAAGCCCAAAATAGGATCATAGTCGGGACAGTAGAGCTGCGGCATGAGCTTTTGATGGTTAGGATCGGCATTCTCAGGCACACCAAACGTTTTCATGCAGTCTTTCATTCGCGGGAACGCGGGCCGCACCGCCGTCAATCCATGCTGCGCTGCCGCATCGATGGCTTCCTGCGGAGTTCCTTCACGCAATGCGCTGAGATTGATGCGAAGCCTGCAATCGGTGATGATTCCGCCATCTACGCCCCAGAAAAACAAAGGCTGCACCTGATCGGGAATCGGATCATAGGGATACGCGATGTCCCCTTCTCGCCAAACGAAGGCACTCACGGAAACATCACTGAGTAGTTCTTGCGCATCGGCCACACGCATGCCCAACAAGGTTGCGCTATCCACTGGCAGATAGCGAAAGCATTCGCGACGTGTGAGCTTGCCATCGGCATTGGCATCGAGACGCACCACTTCACGCGCAGCATCGGTGCGCTTTAATGCAGGCCGATAGAGCTTCGCGAATTCTTTGGCATCGAGCATTTCGTCTCTGTTGCGATCGACGATGAAAAATCGCTCAAGCACCTCAGCAGGCAGATCACGACGCGGCTTGCGCACCCAGTCCGAAAACTCAGCGCGCGTCAGTGTATTCGATTGATCAAGGTCAGCACGGAAAAACTCACGATAGGTGCGCTTGGTAAAGCCCGCGAACGTGGGTGACCTCTCCCCCATTAACCAAGCAAATTCAGTCTGGTCGAGCGTTTGATTTTTGTCGCGGTCAAGGCGGTTGAACATCCCGTCCGTAGCAAACGCAGCGGCTTGAGTGATGCTGGCGAGAAATAATCCTGGTAAGAGAAGGTGGAACATTTTCATGACATCTATTGTTTCGTCATCGGCACTATGGTTGGATCAGCAAAATGAAAAAATTTTCACGCAATGATTTGCTTCACGATCTTGGTTCCCGTTTTGGTGATGTTGGTCAATCGGTGCATCGCCCCCTGATGCGGATAGGTGAACTTCTCATGATTGTATCCTAACAAATGCAGCATGGTTGCGTGCATGTCGTGCGCCGATACTTTATCGACCATCGCCTCGTAGCCAATCGGATCGGTTTCGCCGTGCGAGTATCCTCCTTTGACGCCGCCACCAGCCATCCACAAGCAATAGGCACCCGGATTGTGGTCTCTACCCTGTGCTGCCATTTCCACACCACCACGATTTTCTCGCATCGGTGTGCGGCCAAATTCGCCCGACCAAATCACCAAGGTTTCATCCAACAAACCACGTTGTTTCAGATCCTGCAACAAGGCGGAGATGGGTTGGTCGATTTCTTTGCACTTGTCGACAAAACCTTTGGTAAGATCAGTTTGTGGCCCTGTTCCGTGTGAGTCCCAGCCCCAATCGAAGAGCTGGATGAAACGCACACCGCGTTCGGCCAAGCGACGCGCGAGCAAGCAGTTGTTGGCAAATGATTCTTGGCCCGGTTGGGTATTGTAAGCCTTGTGTACGGCCTCGGGTTCTTGCTTGATGTCGAAGGCGTCCGATGCATGAATTTGCATGCGATAGGCCATCTCATACTGAGCGATGCGCGTGACGGTTTCCGGATCACCGACTTCGGTGGCAATCTTTTCATTGATGTCGGAAAGAGCATCGAGCGTACGACGACGCAGCGACTGCGAGACGCCCTCGGGGTTTTGCAAGAAAAGCACCGGCTCGCCTTGCGAACGACACTGCACGCCCTGATAGACCGATGGCAAAAAGCCTGAGCCCCAAACTGATTTACCAGCATCAGGATTGACGCCGCCCGAAGTCAAGACGATGAAACCTGGGAGATTCTGATTTTCCGAACCGAGTCCGTAAGTCGCCCACGATCCCACACTGGGCCAACCAAGTTGAGGAAATCCGGTATGTAGTAGCAATTGTGCAGGCGCGTGATTGAATTGATCCGTGTGCATCGATTTAATCACGCACATGTCATCGATGTGTTTTTCCAGAAACGGCAAACGATCACTGATCCACTGGCCACTTTGCCCTGCCTGGTGGAAGGGAAAACGCGAACTCATCATCTTCGGCACTCCTTGGATGAAGGCGAATTGTTTTCCTTCGAGAAATTCCTGCGGACATTCCTTGCCATCGAGCTTGATCAATTCGGGCTTGTGATCAAAAAGCTCGAGCTGACTGGGTGATCCTGCCATGTGCAAATAAATCACCCGCTTGGCCTTCGGCGCGAAATGCGTAAGATCGGGCAGTAAGGGTTGTGTCGGATCTTTTTTGAGTGCGCCAGATGCGCCCCAGCTTTGCCCTTGAGATGCTAGCCACAGACCGCCAAGACCGATGGAGCACTTGCTCAAAAAGTGACGACGCGTGAGGTGTTCGAGTTGTGTGTAATGAAGCATGGTTCGGTAGGGTTATCGGGTTAAGGCGCTATCGAGATTGAGCATGGTGTTTGCCACCAGCACCATAGCAGCTTCCGCAGCTGACGGTGCGATTTTTTGCAAATCAGCGGGATTTTTGTTATACTCGGCAAAGGCATCCGCGTGCAGAGCGACCAGTGCCGCAATCACCTCGGGCGAGGCTTCTTGCAACGTAAGCCATTGATAGCCTTGTTGCAATTGCGCAGGCAATTCAGCAGAAGCTGCTGTCATGCGCTTGGCAAATGCCTGCGCCATTTCCATGTAGGCCGGATCATTCAGGGTGACCAGCGCTTGCAAGGGTGTGTTCGAGTTGATGCGACGCGGCGTGCAGACATCGCGACTGGGCGCATCAAAGGTCAAGAACGAGGGATAACCACTCGTGCGCTTGCTGTAGGTGTAAATGCCGCGGCGATAGCGGTCCTCGCCCTGCGAGGTCTCCCATTTGGCACCGTTGTAAACGGATTTCCAGATGCCTTCGGGCTGAGGAGGAAAAACGGGAGGACCAAACTGCTTGCGCGAGAGCAGACCAGATACCAGCAGCGATTGATCGCGCACCATTTCGGCCGTGAGACGTTGCCGTGGTCCACGAGTCACGAGTTGATTGCGTGGATCTTTTTCTAACAACACAGGTGTTGCTTTTGACTGTTGGCGATAGGAGGCAGACAACACGAGCTCACGCAAGAACGGCTTGATGCGCCAGGCGTGATGCTTTTGCAATCGCAGTGACAAATGGTCTAACAACTCCAGATTGGTCGGTGGCGTGCCTGAGGTGCCGAAGTCTTCGAGCGTCTCGACGATGCCGATCCCGAAAAGCTCTGCCCACAGACGATTGGCCAAGACCCGTGCGGTCAAGGGATTGCGATCACCTACCAGCCACTGCGC
>CANHKJ010000301.1 GCA_947460915.1 Verrucomicrobiia bacterium | reverse complement strand
GTGTGGGATAAAATGATCGAGTTCTTGATCTCTACGGCTTGGCCAATGTGGCAGTGATCGCCGATGGAGGTTGAGCCACGCAAGTAACAGTTCGGTCCGATCTTGCAGTTCTCGCCGATCACGACATTTCCTTCGATGAATACGCCGGGCAAAATGCGCGTGCCTTTGCCGATGTGCACGATGCCTTCGATGTGAGCGGCAGGGTGGACATCGCCAAGAATGTAATTTTCTGTTAGGTGAGAAACGAAGTCTTCGTTTGCCTTGAGCAGATCCCAACTGTGACGCAGCAGCAGGGAACTTTTGGCAATCAAAATGGCGTCGCTGGGCTGTTCGTTTTTCCACGCGAGGGCTTCGCCGGTTTCATCAATGAGAGTATCAAAATCGCTTCCCAAAAATGCAATGAGGTCTGCACGGCTCAGCCATGCATGCGGATGGCTCTGGATTCCATCGGGCAGCGAATGCTGATCGAGCGGGATATTGCCGATGGGGAAATGCTCTAACGGATTGGTGAGGAGGACGGGCATAATGAATTTCTCGTTAGGAATTTTGTTTGCTGATAGCTTCGATCAAGGCCGTGGTGAGTTGTGTGGTCCATTGCGCTACGAGTGCAGGATCGCGATGCTCGACCATCACGCGCGCTTTGTTTTCGGTGCCAGAGTAGCGGATCAGTTGGCGGCCATTTTTGCCGAGTGCGGCATCGGCTTCGCGCAGCAAGGTTTGAAATTCTGTTAGTGATTCAAGCGCTGGTTTTGCGGGAACTTTGAAGCTTTCGAGCTGTTGCGGATATTCCTCCATGCACAATGCCAATTCGTGCAGTGGCTTGCCGCTTTCTTTCATCACACGCAGCACCTGAAGTGCGGAAAGAATGCCGTCGCCGGTGGTGGCATGATCGGCAAAAATTAAGTGTCCCGAGTTTTCACCGCCGAAGGAATGTTCGTGCGCGCGCAGAGCTTCGATGACTTGTCGATCTCCCACGCCCGTCGTTAGCACACGAATGCCAGCCTGCTCCATGGCGGCGTGGAGCCCAAGATTGCTCATCACCGTGACGGCAATGGTGTCGCCGCGCAGTTGCATACGTTGTTTCAGCGATAGTGCACAGAGAGCAATGATCCGGTCGCCACTGATGGTGTTGCCTTCGGAATCAGTGAAGATCGCGCGGTCGGCATCGCCATCAAAGGACACACCGAGGTCTGCACCGTGTTGTTTGACGAGAGCTCCTGCGGCTTCGGGATAGAGCGCGCCGCAATGGGCATTGATATTCATGCCATCGGGTTGCGTTGCCATGGTGATGACTTCGGCTCCGAGCTCGCGGAAAATCAGCGGTGCAACGGAATAAGCTGCGCCATTTCCGCAATCGATGACGATCTTCAGTCCATGCAGCGAAATGTTGTCGGCGGTGTGCTTGGCGAACTCGATGTAGCGACCGCGTGCATCCTCGATGCGTGTGGCCTTGCCAATTTTGTTAGGTGGAGTGGGGGACTTGGGCGCGGCGTCAGAGAGGATGAAGTTTTCGATTTGCTCTTCGAGTTCATCAGAAAGCTTGTAGCCATCGGGTCCGAAAATTTTCAGGCCATTGTCTTCGTAGGGATTGTGCGATGCCGTGAGCATGATGCCTGCGGCGCAGCCCATCGACTTCGTCAAGTGAGCGACCGCTGGAGTGGGCAGGGGACCGACGAGCAACACATCCATACCCGTCGAAACCAAGCCGCTGGTGAGTGCTGTTTCTAACATGTAGCCTGAAATCCGCGTGTCCTTGCCGATGATCACTCGGTGGCGTTTTTGGTCCGAACCCGATAGCACTGCGGTGATCGCCTTGCCAGCACGAAGTGCTACTTCAGGAGTGATGGGAAATTCATTTGCCGTGCCGCGGATTCCGTCTGTGCCAAAAAGTTTCATGATCGCTGTGCGGGAAATATAGTACAGAATTTTGACGAAGTAAAGATGTTTTTGTTCAAAAAAAAATGAACAAAATTTCTGTAATTGATCTTTTTTGATAGGTTTAATGGTTTATTTTGTCATTTTGTCATGAGTAAAGATACGGGAAATTCTCGAATGGTGCGATGATTGCAGTACAGATCAATAGTCTGCTGATGAAAACTCTAGGGCAGCGATTTTGCCATCATCATTGCAAGCTCGTGCCTTGCTTGAGCATGTGCATCACACTTTCGTCGAGGCAGGTCCATTGCAACGATTACCCGATCGAAAACGCATACCGGTTTTGATCGCTCCTACAGGATAGGTTTCTAACAATAGTTCCACTTGATCTGCCACGACATCGACTGCACCGAGTGTGACTTGCGAACGATCAGCGGCGTCTCTGAAACCACGCAGGTGATCGACGTGAGTCCAAGCACCTGAAAATGCTGAAACTTTTTCAAGTCCGCCTGAATGCCTACACCAGCAGAGCTTGTTAGAAAATTCCTCTCTTGTTCAAACAAAAGTCCAAACCTTCCTGTCTTCATGACTTCGTGTGAGTCTATTCCATTTCATTTCCTTTGATTTCGCACTTGGAATTTCCTCTGTTTCGGGTGCATGATCGGGCAGTGACTATGGATGAAGAAATGATCGAAGAAGATTTCACACGCTTGGAGTCGGTGTTTGTGCGACACCGCAATGCCCTGTGGGTGCGGGCTTCCTTTACGGGTTTGTTTACGGACTACTACATCCATTTGATGGAGCAAAAAATCCGCCACAATCCCGAGCTCGATCTGATGCTCAAGGAGCACTTGGTGATGCTCAGTCTCTACCTCACGACGCGGCCCTGGGCCGAAACCACGGGCTGGACGGTCAATCTCCGTGCCCCGCGCGTGAATCTTTTTGCCGCTGGTGGCTGCACCCAGGAGTCAATCATTGGTCGCTTATTCACTGAGGATGTGCGCGAGCCGGATCGCAATTATTTTTACTCCCAAACAACCACCCCGAATGGCAAAGCTCCGCGCGTTTCATCGATGGAAATGCCCACGCGCAATCCACTCGAATGGTTCGAGGAGTTCTATCATCAATCCGAACAACGCCTCGGCCGCGCCTTTCACATGGGCGATGACGATTACGCAATCGTTGTGGCACAGCCCGATTGCGATCTCGATTGGCTTGCCGCGCTCGATGTAGAGGCGGTGAAAAACATGGAGCGCGATGAGGAAACTAAGCTGTTAGAAGTGCGGCGTGTGCGATTCCATTGCGGCTGCAATTTGCTGAAAATTATGCCCTTGCTGTCTTCGTGGCACGATCGACTCGATGATCTTTTCGGCGAGCTGGAAGTGATCAATGTCCAGTGCCCACGCTGCGCGGCCGTCTATGCGGTATCGCGCGAGATGGTGGTGGAATTTCAGCGGAAAAATCAAGGATCTTGAAGCATTACCATCATCAACAATTTTCCGATCTCTCGGCCTTGCTCGCTCGCAAACAAGCCATGGGCGAGTCGATCAGTGTTGTCATCCCGACTCTCAATGAGGAAGCGACAGTAGGGGACATCGTTGCGACCATCCGCCGCGAGTTGATGGATCAGGTCGGCTTGGTGGATGAAATTTTGGTGATCGATTCCGGATCGCAGGATCGCACCTGTGAGATTGCTCGCGCAGCGGGAGCTCGTGTATTTTCCGCAGCCGACATCGCGCCAGAGTGGGGGAATCATCCCGGCAAAGGTGAAAATTTGTGGAAATCCCAGTTCGTTGCGCAGGGCAGCATTTTTTGTTTCATCGATGGCGACATCCTCGACTTTCATTCAGGATTTGTTACGGGATTGGTCGGCCCCTTGCTGGATGCCGAGCATCCG
>CANHKJ010000300.1 GCA_947460915.1 Verrucomicrobiia bacterium | reverse complement strand
CGTGTGTATGTATCCACACTCACTGGCAGTGTTACCCGTGCTACCGACGATCAAAAGCAATGGGAGGCAGATTTGTTTTCTAATTTTCACAAATGGCAATTTATTTCCCATAAGAATCTGCGCGACTGCCTGCTTGGATGTGCTACATTAGGTTCGTTCTTCGTATCGATCCTAGGGATATGGCTATTTTTCATCACAGGAAAATCAAAACGTGCTCGCAACGGCTCGTGAGTGCCTTCGCTAGGTGTTCCAATACTTTTTTGCACCTTGTAGGACTGCGTATCCTGTGTGCTATGACCAGCTCCCTATGAGCGGCTGATCCTGTGGTTCTGTATATTTCTGCGGATGCCTCGGTGAATCTTCATAACAAACCAACTTCCTCTTTGGTTTTTTCAGCGAACTTGGGACTCACCAATAGCGAGTTCAGAAACGTAGTCTTCGATGGTGGCGGGCTTCCGAGCGCCGAACAATTCACCGCGATGCCAGAACGGTTTGTGATGGATTCGACTTATAAGTTGAACCCCGTGGCATTGCCTGGTCGCGTGATGGCCTTGTGGCAAGGGGGCATCAACTCCACTGCCGGAAGCTTCACTGGAACCATCACGCTCGATGCAAGCAACAGCGGCATTCTCAAGGGCAATGCAAGTGTATCTGGCGTGGTATTTCGCCGCAATGACCTTGAGACCGTGGGAGCAGGCTTGATTAAAATCCCCACGACAGGCCTAAAAGGCAGCTTCCGCACCGGAGCATTTCTGATGGAGCGATGAGGTTTAAGAAGGGGGGATGCTTTGATGTTTGATACGAGGGAAAGAGATAATTTCTCTTTCCCTTGATCAGTGTGGCGAATAATTCGGCTACTCGTGATCGATCAAGCCGTCACGCTGCGGAAATATTCCATCGTTTGCGCAAGGCCTTCTTCTAACGAAAATTGTGGCACCCAGCCTGCAGCGCGCAGTTTATCCGAGCTGGCGCGTGAGTGGCGGACATCGCCGGAGCGTTCGGGAAGATGCACGATCTTCGAGTTGCTACCAGCTTCGCGGATGATTTTCTCGGCGAGATCTTGGATGGTGATTTGACCACCGTAGCCTGCATTGAAGGTTCCGTGAATGTCGTTGAGAGCCGCAAAGGCGAGGGCGCCTACGATGTCTTTGACGAAGATGAAATCGCGAGTGGCTCCGCCATCACCGAAGATCGTAATGTCCTCATTTTTCAGAGCTTTTTCCATGAAAATCGGCACCGCTGCTGCATATGCTCCTTTGGGATCTTGGCGAGGGCCGAAGACATTGAAGAAGCGGATTGAAGTACTTGCGAGTTTGCCCTCGCGGCGGAACATTTCGAGGTAGTATTCGCCATCGAGCTTGGTCACGGCATAGGGACTCTTGGGCTCGGGCACCATGGTCTCGAGCTTTGGCACTGTCGGGTTGTCACCATAGATTGCAGCGGAGGAGGCGAGAACGATTTTTTTCACACCAGCTGCTGATGCTTCTTCGAGAACGTTGAGCAGACCATGCACGTTGATGTCAACGCATTCACTGGGCTTGCTCATCGATTCTGGCACGCTCACCAGCGCGGCCATGTGGAAGATGTAGTCGATGCCTTGCACCGCCTCGCGCACGAGAGCGCGATCTGTGATCGATCCTTCGATCACGGTGGCATGAAGTCCGTTGAGATTTTTCGCGTATCCTGTGCGGTAGTTATCGAGCACACGGATTTCGCTTGCGATCGATTGGAAATGTTCTGCGATGTGAGAACCGATGAATCCGGAGCCGCCGGTGATGAGAATCTTCATGATCTAGGAAAAATGTGTTAGGCGTTCGCAAATGTCGTGGCGACAAGGTCTTCGAGCTCGGGCATGCGATTTTCGAGTGCTTGCACGAAGGCGAATTGGTTGCGGCAGCGATCGATGTTTTGGCTCGGGCGTTTGATCTTGAAGTAGACATCGCCTTGCAAATAGTCGGTGAGGAAACGAATGCCGCACTCGAGCGTGAGCAGTTTGCCTGCATAGGCAAGGTGGTTTTTCTCGGCCTCGTTGAGGAAGGTCGCGGAGCGGGTATAGCCGCTGACGAGCGCTTGGAACATGTCCAATTTCAAATCCATGCCTGTGAGGTCAGTGGCGTCTTCCGCGAGCTTGGGCACTGCAGTGCGAACCATGTCGCCGAAGTCATAGAGCGCTGAGCCCGGCATGGTGGTATCGAGATCGATCACGCAAACACCTTCGGCTGTGACATCGTCGAGCAATACGTTGTTGAGCTTGGTGTCATTGTGCGTGACGCGCTCGGGGATTTCGCCCGATGCAATCAAATCGACAATGCGTGAGCAGTCCGCCTCGTGAGCACGGACGAAATCAATCTCGGCGGCAACCTCTGCGGCGCGCTGGTGGCTATCAGCCTCGAGGGCAACGAGAAATGCCTCAAAGCGATTACGCGTGTGGTGGAAATGCGGGATCGTCTCGTGCAAGCGATCGCCCGGTAGACCTGCGGCGAGTTTTTGGAATTCGCCAAAGGCTCGTGCTGCTTGGTAGGCTTGCTCGGTAGTCTCTAACACATCGTAGCCGCGAGCACGTTCGATGAAAGCATAGGTGCGCCAGCAGTTGCCATCTGCATCAATCGCATAGGGCTTGCCATCGCGAGCAGGAATGCAAGTCAGCGTGCGACGATAGGCTTCTGGATGTCCTTGCTCGAGCAACAATTGCAAGCTATGCCGCGTGACTCGATCGACGTTTTCCATCAGTTGCACAGGGTTTTTGAAAACATTGTGATTGATGCGTTGATGAATGTAGCGCAGGCGCTGACCCGCAGCGTCATACCACGCGCAGTAGGTATCATTGATGTGACCCGAGCCGTAGGGATAGGCATGCACGAAGTCGGCACGCATGTCGAAAAGGGTGGAAATGTAACGAAGATTGTGCATGAGAAAAATTTTCGGTTAGAGTGAAACAGGGTATTCACCTGCGTCGATCAAGGCGCGGATGTTTGCCACAACGTGCGGTTTGTCATCGGGGTAGGTGACACCGAACCAAGAGCTAGTGGTTGGCAGAACGGCGCAATCAGCCTGGCCGTTGTGAATGAATTCATCGACGACTGTGGGGATGTAGCACTCGGATTTTTCTTGCGTGCCGTGATCCTTGAGAAAGCGAGTGAAATGATCCTCAATGTGATGCATGAAGGCATGGCTGAAGGCCCAGAAATTCATCGAAACGATCGAGCCAGCAGGGACTTCGCGGCGAGTGCCATCGAGGTAATTTCCCATGACCACACCGTCAGCTTCACGTTGGATTTTGACGACTTCTTCGACGCCTGAGAGGAAGCCGGAATCATCGGTGCGGCAGATGCCACGGTTCACATCGCCGTGATCCGACAAGGTGTTTTCCAATTGATAGCCCACCATCGCATAATGCTCTTTGCCATCGGCGGCGTGGTTGTTTTGTAGGAAACTTGCGGCGCGCTCATAGGAGTCGCGACCGTAAAAGTCATCGGCATTGATCACGGCAAATGGCCCGTTGATCAGATCGCGAGCTGCGCGAATCGCATGACTGGTGCCCCAGGGCTTGGTGCGACCTTCCGGAACCGTGAAGCCTGCGGGGAGATCATCGAGCGCTTGGTATGCGTAAGCGACTTCGATTTTTCCTGCAAAACGAGCACCGATGCCCGCCTGGAATGCCTCGGCAAAATCGCGACGAATGATGAAGACCACGCGCTTGAAACCAGCGCGGATGGCATCATAGACCGAGTAGTCCAATACGGTTTCGCCATTGGGGCCCATGGGGTCCATTTGCTTCAAT
>CANHKJ010000299.1 GCA_947460915.1 Verrucomicrobiia bacterium | reverse complement strand
TCGGCGTCAGCACACGGCCTTCATCACCACTGATCGTCCATTCACCCATCACAGTTGGGGCCTGAAGAATCGGTGCAACCAAGCGCACATGCGATTCTTTTTCCGATTGTTGGCCATAGCGCAGAGCGATCTCTACCGCTTGATTCAGATCATTTTTCTGCGGCAAGGGAATGACAATTTCGCCCTGATCTTCTCGCGGATTTGCCGTCTCTCCCTGCACCTTTGTTTCCCATAACACCGCACCCTGCGGCAACTTCATGCGCAAGGCTTCACGACGTTTCGATTTCACAAAAAACTTCGCTTCGGTCACCCATTGACCATCGCGCGATACCGTGCTCGCAAGCTTCACAAAGTCCACCACTTGCTCCACGGTTTCGCCGGCCTGATACCAGGAAAATTTCACCCCTAACGTAAAATCTCGCGCGGTGTATTGCCATGCTCCCAGAGTTGGCGCAGTGCTTAGCATGCGATATTCTGTTGGAAGTTCATTCGCTTGCAGCGGCAGTAGCGATCCACTTTTCGCGACCTCTTCATGATTCACCTGTAAAGGACTGACCACCTGCATGTAGCCGCGCTCACTCTGCACATTGAGTGGTCGAATTTCTCCCGGAGAAATCGTGCCACCACTCGCTGCTATTGGTTGCTCAAAACTCAACAACATCGTTGCTGAACCAAGCAAAGGGCGTGATAGCGGAATGATTAGTTGATTGCCATCACGACGCCACTCATGACTAACGTTTTGTCCCGTAATGTCGATGTTGCCGACTCCCTCTGGCACTTCCACACGCCACTCACTGGCAGGTGCTCCGACGACAAAATAATTGAACAGAACTGATCCATACACCGCTCCCTCTTTGATCGAATAGAGGTGAAACACATCGGCCTGCACACTTTGGCCCAGTGCTTCCACATTCATCGTTGCCGACCATGCGCCCTCTCTCGTCCGATACGCCTGTTGCAGGCCCGGGGTTTGCTTGGGAAAATAGGACAAGGGAATTTCGATCAGCTTGTCGTTCGACTTCGCAGCCACACGATACCCTGCGGTCGCGACGACGCCAATCAATCCTCGCTGGGATTTTGCCTGAGGATAGAGCAAGGGCAACAACACCCAATCTCCCGCCTTGGCGGCATCATTTTTTTCCAAGCGCAATTGCACCAACTGACGATCTTTCACGGCTGAGGAAAAGAGAATTTTTAGGCGTTTGCGTCCATCGATCACTTGCGTGGCTAACGAAAAATCAGCCACCGCAGCACCCGTGCATGCGACAACTGTGAAGTCGGAAGGAATGTCAATCTCCCACTCACGCAGCGGAGCCTCGCGGATATCGAGTTCGATTTCCGAGATCATGCGTCGATCCGTTTCCGCCAATTCATAGATCGTTTGTTCTAACACCATCGTCTCGGGCAGCACGTGATCGGCAAGAACTTGATACGAATACTCTGCTGCGGGAAAACGATAGACGAAAGCTTGGCGCAAATTTTTCGCCGGCAACGGAAACTGTTCTGGTGCAACTTGAATCAATCCCGTCGGCTCTAACACCTCCAACTTCACGGCCCCTTCATTGGCAATGCGCAACCAACCATTGTGTCGCAGTGAGCCTTGCGGAAGCAAGCGCAACACTTTCGTTTTGCACGGGAAATCCGTCAGGGCTGCTTGCGACTCGATGATGATTTTACCAGCCCCTTCCATCGGCCGATTCAACTGCAAGACCAAGCTGCGCTTACCAGCATTTTCTTTTACAGACCAGCCAACGATGTGCTCACCTTGCACTGAAAGCACTTCGCCTGGACCATCGAGTTCGATCGTAATCTCGGGAAGTTTCCCCTGCAAAATGCGGAAATCCATCATGCTCAATTGTCGTAGCAAGCCACTGCCAAAGCGAACATCGCAGACCTCGGCACTGGAGAAAAACAATGCACCATCCTCGACATTGCGACTCGTGCGCCATGCAAACGAAATGTTTCCGTCAGCAGGCAAAAATCCTCGCCAGTTGGCGGCATCTGGCATCGGCACGACAGGACGCTGCGCATCAAACTTGACCGCCGTTGCTAGACCGTCGAGCCACATCGGCACCACCACTCCCGCAGGCAATCGAGCATCGACCACACGCCAATCGCCATCCTGCACCACGGGCACATCGAAGCGCAGTTGTAGCGGAATTTCGCCTTCGCGATCCGCGACCAAGTCATACACAAAGGCATCGCCCACAGGACGCAATTGCACATGCCAACCATCGCCCGCACTTGCATCGACCAAAGCTGCGCCACCACCTAACAACTCTACGGCAGCACCAGCGCGGCGCACCATTGCTGATGCACTTAGCGTAAAGGAAATGCTGTTGCCATCCGCGGCAAGTTTGCCCTGAAGCATCGCCTGTTGCAGAGAAATCACGCCATCACTTTCACTGAGATCGAGAGTCAACGCAGCTTGGGCCGAACCGACAAATTCACGGCCTTGCGACTTTTCGACAGGCGACAAACCATCCGCTTTCAATACGCGCGCTTGCTTGCCCTCATCAATCATCGTCACATGCATCGCATAGCCGACGGCCGCACCTTTGCCTGGAAGTAGCACATCGATTTGTCTTGTGGCGGAATCGGACTTCTGAACGGACTTCACCACGAACTCCCAATTTTTTCGATCGGCAGCAGCATCGGCATTTGCACGAATATCCAAATAACGCTCACCAGCTTCGCCAACGCGAACAGCCCAATCTCGCAAGCCATCCCCCGTCACTGTTGCCACCTCGCCTGTTCCCGTGAGCGCCAGACTAAAGACATCCGCTTTGCCTTGATGCAACTGCACCGCCACACGACTTTCCGTCTCCACGCGATCGTGAAACACCTGCACGGAGACCTTCGCATCCGCCGAGAAAAATACGGGCACGACTTTACGCGCCGCATCAATGGGCACGATCATCACGCCCTCACTCAAAGGCGGAACCACCGCAGGTGGCGCATCTTGTGCAAAAGTCATCAGACTCAACAAAAAAACGGTTAGGATAGTTTTCATAGTTCAAAAGAAACGTTGTGAACGAATAAGTAGATTGTAAAAGGAAGGTAAAATCAGTTGAGCACCGCATTATGGTTCGATCTGGCGGATCATGTCCATCAGTTGAGCGACGCGTGGATTTTGTCGGTAGTATTGCTGCACATTGGCGCGCAGTGCTTGCCAATCTTGAAACGTCACCATCTCACCGACAGCACCACCTTTGAGTTTTTCACCGGCAAACATGGCGAGGCCAGCCAACTGCATCGATGGAGATGCACGATCCCAAGCGGGTGCCGATGGTTGATGCGCGATGGTCCATTTCCGCTCCACCATCTGCGCCGATACCGTATCGCGAAAACGCACGCTGACTTCGCCGATGTCGCCACGCCCCTCGGGCAATAGCTCGACCTGATAGATCGCTTGACCTGCTTCCGCAGCGGCAAGCTCAGCGGCATCCACGGCGTCATTGCGAAAATCTTCGGTCTTGAGCCGATCTTTTTCAAAACCGATGAGCCGATAGCGACTCACCCGCTGAGGATTGAACTGCACCTGCACCTTGACGTTTTCCGCTGCGGGACGAAAGGCTCCAGCAAGTTGCTTGGCAAAGCCATCGCTGGCATCGGTGAGACGATTGACCACGTAATAGCGGCCGTTGCCATGACGCGCCAACTCTAACAAAAGCTGATCATTCAGCCCATCGGTGCCGATACCAGCGATGTCAAATGCGAGACCACTCTGACGCATTGACTTCACCCGTTCGGCCAACTCTTCAGGTTTAGCATTGCCGAGATT
>CANHKJ010000298.1 GCA_947460915.1 Verrucomicrobiia bacterium | reverse complement strand
GAAACCTCCCTGATCCTCTTCAAACCGGACGCTGTGGAGAAAAATCTCGTTGGCACCGTGCTCGCTCGTTTCCAAGCCGAGGGCTTCCGGATTCGTGGCATCAAGATGATGCAGCTCGATCACGCCATCCTTGCTGATCACTACGCACACATCTGCGACAAGCCCTTTTTCCCAGAAATCGTCAAATTCATGAGCAAAACTCCCGTTGTGGCTCTTGCTCTCGAAGGTGAACACGCGATCGCCCGCGTTCGCGATTTGCTTGGCCCTACCGATTCGAAAGAGGCTGCTCCAGGCACCATCCGCGGTGACCTCGGCGAAGACAAAATGGTCAACGTTTGCCATGCCTCCGATTCCACCGAAGCCGCAGCCGCCGAGCTCAAGCGCTTCTTCAAAGACGGCGAAGTTTTCGCATAAATCGACGAAAAGCCTCTGCTAACAAAACACCCTGCCTCGTCATTGAGTCAGGGTGTTTTTTGTGCCATAATGGGTATTTGGAACAATTGGAGCCTGTGATGCAGGCTGCATTTCCTCGAATAGAGCTTCGGCTTCCTTCAATTCTTCTGGATCGGTGATTTCTTCCCACTCCAATTCTTCTGGATCGGTGGCTAGCTCTTCCTTGTGGTGAACATACGATGCTCCCTCGATTTCGGCCAATGCTTCATATTTGTAAAACCCGAGATTGTTAGGGAATCGTATCTCAAAAGCCTTTCTCTCACCTGTATTGAAAGGCCCAGGCACGACCACATGCTCTACAGTTAAGAGCTCTTTAGAATCTTCTGTGTCCTTCACAATACCTTTACCCTTTTCAAAGTGCCACTCTCCGTGAATGGTTTTAAAAATTGATACTTTCAGAGCAACATCTACAACAGAACGCTGCAAACCATTTGTTATTTTACCGGTCAATTCGCCTCTATCTAAGAGGCAATCAAACACATCGACTTGACGGCAATCAGTCTTTGAGATTTGCAGGGCTTTCTTAATCCGTTCCGCTTCAATTTTTCGATCAATCGCAGCCTGTTGTTCTAATTCTTCCCTCTGTTGTCTCTCACGTTGAAGACGTTCTTCTCTGAACTTTGCTTCCAAAAGCATTCGTGATTCTTGCTCATGATCCAATCTGATTTCTTCAGCAAGTGCCTTCTTGTTTGCTTCGCGAAGTGCCATTTCTCGCCTTTGTGTTTCCGCTTGACGCTGACTGGAATACGATAACCATACACCAGACATTACGAGAACTATAACCAATCCTGCCATCAATGGCACCGGTTTGAAGATTGCTTGAAGGCGCTTCCATAAAACCCCGTTTCTTTCTTTGACTTCTTGAAAGTATACACCAAGGAAGATTAGGGCAGCGCCTATATTGAAAATAGGCCATATCTCTTTTTCAAAATGGAACGGGAATAAGGGATTAAAAATCAGTGCAATTACACCGAGAGGCCATACCCATCCCATGTGATTACTTCGGAATTTTTCCACTACTAAAGCAATGACAACACTGAATGTTAGCCAACGTAACAGGCGGAAAAAATCATAGGGTAAATCGGCGATTGCGACCAACGTAAAAACTGCTGTTAGCAACAAGACCCATCTTGGAACAATCTGATTTTCAGTTTTCATTTTGAAAAATTTCCTGCAAAGGTTCATACGAGCAATATCGCGTATTCCTCAGCAATACAAATGAATAATGTGCGTCTCTGGGGGCAATCATCGCATAGTAACATTTCATGAATCGGATCAGTCCTTGTATTTAAGCATTTTTTCACAACGCGCAATCAATTTCCAGCCCTGCTCACTCTCTCTAAACACCCTTTCTGCCTTTCTCATGCACAGAAGATGACCCATTTCTAGTCGTTTGTCAATCCAATCGTTGCTTACTGCGCAGTGTTTTTAATCATTGTGAATGGAGACATTACCATTCGGATCATGTTCTCTCGTGGTAACATTTTTTCAAATCAATGTTATGATGTTACATGGCATCATGGGCATTTATTCCGCCTGCTTGCGTTGTAAACCACGGGCACGTTCACTGGGCGGCAAGTAGCCCATCGTTCGATACATGGCTCCGTTTTCGCCGTGTTTGGGATCGCCACGCACTGCGTAAACCACGCGGAACAGTAGCTCCCGTGTTTTGGCATCGGCCAGTTCGCGTTCTTGCATCAGGCCGATGACTCGGGCCTGCGCTTCCTCTAGCTCGCGGCGCTTCTGCACCGATTCCTCCGTAGCGGCTGCAAACTCCTCAAGAGTCATGCCCGCAAAGGAATCTCCCTCAGCACAGGTCTGCCAGGCGAGGAGGATTTTTTCCCGCCGATGCGGAACTTCGTTCAGTGTGTTCTTGTGTTTCATCGGTTGAACTTCTGGTTTGTATGATTGCGCTCTGCTGGCGTGATCTTAACCTTTTTCGTCACGTCGCCCAAACCAAAATTCTCGATTTTCGTGTTTCGGGTCGCGATCTTGCTCTTGCTCGACGCGTTGTATGCCTTCTTGGACGAGATTTTGGCTTTCTCATTCCTGTTTTATCCTTGGTAGGATGCGCCCTACCGTCGGTAAGATTCATCCTACCGTCTTAATTTCTCGCTAAAAGCTCGGTAGCGCGCGCCCTACCGTCTTAAATTCCCGCCAAAAGCCTCCAAATCCTCGCGCAGAGCGAGCAAACCCTCGTCGCAAGCGTCATCCGACGAGAAATTAGCTCGGTAGGACGCGCGCTACCGAGCATCTGACGCGCGGGAAAAGCCTTCCGACAAGAAATTAGGTCGGTAGGATGCATCCTACCGTGCATGTGACGAGCCATTCTAAGCCAATGGCGGCGCATAAATCGGATGTTTTTGGGAGGATAATCCCGAGATTTCCGCGATATACTCCAACAAGTTGCGGGAAGAGCTTCACTCCGAGCTTGCGTGTTCGAGGTATTGGGAAATGTGTTGCAACGCCAATGCCGAAGAAGCATCCGATCCACATAAGAGTCCTAAGCGGTGGGGCATTACGAGCATTAATGGATACAAATGAAACGATTGCCGCCAATGGGCATCGTGCACGCGGTCACATGTTTGAAATTGATCGGAACACTCCCCTTTCGCTCACTTCGCGAGGCGATCGAGCAATTTCTGATGAATGCCTCCGAAGCCGCCATTGCTGAGGACCGCTACGACATCACCAGGTTGTGCTTTTTCGACGACGAGATCGACGATTTCCGGCACTCCGGGAAGATACCAACCAGTGCCGCCAAAGTCTTTGATGTCTTGTGCTAGGCGGTCGGGATTGAGGCGCTCGGCCTCGGGCACTTTATGGAGATCAGAAATGGCAGCCACCACTGCCAAATCGGCAAGAGCCAGAGACTCGGCGAGTTCTTTTTGGAAAACACTGCGCTTGGTCGTATTCGAGCGAGGTTCAAAAAGCACCCACAAGCGCGCACCGGCATAGCGTTGACGCAAAGCAGCAATGGCTAGCTTGATGGCAGTCGGGTGATGCGCAAAGTCATCAACGACCTTGATTCCATTGACTTCGCCTTTCAATTCCTGACGACGGGCCACGCCCTCGAAGCTGAGCAATCCATCGCGTGCTTCATCGGCACTGAGGCCTGCAAATCGCGCGGCACTCACGGCCATGGCGGCATTGCGCACATTGAATTCGCCGACCATCGAGATCGAGTAATTTTCTCCATCGAGCGTAAATGAGCTACCTTCTTCGTGATAAACCACATCGCAGATGCGCAGATCGCAGTCCTCGCTCATGCCGACTTTTTTCACGGGGCATGGAGCCTTTGATGCTACATCGAGCGAGTTCGCATCATCGCCGTTGACAAACGCAATGCCATTGCGTGGG
>CANHKJ010000297.1 GCA_947460915.1 Verrucomicrobiia bacterium | reverse complement strand
TTGCACTTGCGTTCGATCATTCATGAGTTGCTGTGGTTCCTGCAAGGCGACACCAACGTGAAATATCTGCAAGATCATGGCGTCAGTATCTGGGATGAATGGGCCGATGAATCTGGCGATCTCGGTCCGGTTTACGGAAAGCAATGGCGTTCGTGGCAATGTGCCGATGGTCGTGTGGTCGATCAAATCACCGCATTGATTGATGGGCTCAAAAACAATCCAGCCTCGCGACGTCACATCGTCTCGGCATGGAATGTGGCCGATGTGGATCAAATGGCACTGCCGCCTTGCCACTGTCTGTTTCAATTTTTTGTGCACGAAGCCGCTTATGGAGGAAAACGCGGGCTCTCCTGCCAACTCTACCAACGCAGCGCCGATCTCTTTCTCGGAGTGCCTTTTAACATCGCGTCGTATGCCCTGCTCGCGATGATGGTCGCTCAAGTCTGTGGCTATGAGGCTCGCGACTTTGTGCATTCCTTTGGCGATCTACATCTCTATCAGAATCACATCGAGCAAGCGCAAACACAGCTCACGCGCGATCCGCGTGCTCTGCCTACGATGTGGATCGATCCTGCGATCACCGAGCTCGCCGATTTCCGCTTTGAGCATTTCCGTCTCGAAAACTACGACCCCCATCCCGCGATCAAAGCTCCGATCTCGGTCTAACATTTTTCAATACTATGCAGCGCTTGATCGGAATTGTAGCCATGACGCAGGATCGTGTGATCGGCAATGCTGGCACCTTGCCCTGGCATTTGCCGGATGATCTTGCCTTTTTCAAACGCACCACCAGTGGGCATCCGATTGTGATGGGGCGTAAGACATTTGACTCGATCGGGCGGCCTTTGCCGAAGCGGAAAAATATCGTGCTCACCCGTGATCTCAGCTGGTCACATCCGGGCGTGTTGGTGATTCATGAAGTGAGTGAGTTGGCTGCACTCACGCAAGATGACGACATCGTTTACGTCATCGGCGGTGCCGAAATCTATCAAGCATTTTTGCCACAAACGCAGGAACTTTTGATCACGCATGTGCATGCAGCTCATCAGGGTGATACGCATTTTCCTGAATACGCGTCGCATTTTCCTGTGACGGAAACGGTTCTCGAACACGAGATGTTTACCGTGAAACGCCATGCGCGGGAGGTGAAGAATTTCTAACGAATCGAACGATGGACTACGCAAGTTTGGTCGAGTCTGTGTGGAGTTCCTCGTCGATGGTAAGCGAGCCGCTGTGGCCGATTTTGCCCGCAGAACTAGAACTACAAGCATTGTGGTTTGCGGGAGCATTCGGCCGTGACTTTACCACCATTGATGGAAAGTCGGTGCGCGTGGTGCAATTCGGTGAATGGAATCGTGGTGCCGGTCCCGATTTTCAACACGCGGCGATCGTGCTCGACGGTGTGGAATACACCGGATCGCTCGAACTCGATCCACACGCCGCTGATTGGGAAAATCACCAGCATGCGACAAACCCCGCGTATCGTAACGTCGTGCTGCATGTGAGTTTTCGCGCAGAAGATCGTGTGCATTTCATTCGCAACGACGAGCATCGACAAATCCCGCAAGTCGTCATCGGCCACGAAGCACTTGCGCAGGCTTTATTGCGTCCGCGCCGCGAGACGGCGATTGCTCGGTCGGGTCGTTGCGTGGCACCATTGCAGGCGATGCCACCCTTGGTGGTGAATGCGTTATTGCGCGAGGCTGCCGAGCACCGTGCGATGCTCAAGACTCGTAGATTTTTGCAAACTGCGGATGCGCATGGTCGTGATGCCGCGTTGTTTCAAGCTGTCGCGCAGACACTTGGATATCGCAGCAATGCTCTGCCGATGCAGTTGCTGGCGCAACGTGCTACCTTGAAGCATTTTCGTGACATTCCCGATGCGGTGGAAGCCGTGCTCTTTGGCTGCTCGGGGTTTCTCAGTGCTGACATGCATGAGAAGGCGACGGGATGGACGCGCGAATACTTAAGCGAACTGTGGCAGACATGGTGGAAGCACCGTGCCAACTTTGAGTCGACGCGACCAATTCCCTGGAAAATGCACGGTCAACGTCCAGCGAATCATCCGCATCGCCGCGTGGCTGCACTCGCTGTTCTCGCGCAGCATTGGCCTGCGTTTCGCAAAGTGGCCCTTGCTCGACCTTTTTCCGCAAAGCGTGTCATCGAGCATCTCGCATCGTTGGAGCATCCGTTTTGGCAAAAGCATCACACACTTGCGTCGGCTGCCACACCCCAAGAAATCGCGATCTTTGGCAAATCGCAAGCGCTTGAGTTGATCGCCAATCACCTCGCCCCCTTGGCGATGCAGGAGGATGCTACGTTTGACTTCGAAAAATTCGCTACGTTGCGGAGTTCGACGATCAATGAAAAAGTTCGACGTGCTGGCATTCGCTTGTTTGGCAGTGAGATCCTTGCGAAGCCGTGGCAAAAAACGCTCGCTCATCAACAGGCGCTGTTGCAGATCTATCGAGATTTTTGTCTGGAGGATTTTAGCGATTGTGCGCAATGTCCTTTCCCCGAACAACTCGCTCAATGGCAACCATGACTGACACCGAAGCCCTCGTCGCGCTGAACTTGCTCCCCCGCATTGGACCTGTGCGCGTACGCAAATTACTTGATCAATTTTCTAGCCCTTCTGCCGTGCTCGGTGCACCTTTGGATATATTGCGCCGCGTTTCTAACATCGGCGAGGAAACGGCGGCAATCCTTCACAAGTGGGAGGACCATTGCGACGTCACACGCGAGCTGGATGAGGTCAAAGCGCGAGGTCTGACTTTGATCTCGAAGTTTGATGCCGACTACCCAGCGCCACTGCGCGAGGTCTACGATGGACCGAACGTGCTCTATGTTTGGGGCAAACTTGACGAGAGAGATAAGCACTCAGTTGCAGTTGTCGGTTCGCGCCGTAGCACCAATTACGGAACACAAGCGACGAAGAAATTTTCGTTCCAGCTCGCTCATGCGGGATACACCATCATCTCAGGACTAGCACGAGGCATCGATACCACAGCGCACGAGGCTGCGCTGGCTGCCAATGGCCGCACCATTGCTGTTATCGGTTCGGGACTTGCGAAGCTCTATCCGCCAGAAAATTTTGCCCTAGCAGAAAAAATTGCAGCAGGCAATGGCGCGATCGTTTCTGAGTTTCCTCTTCATACCGAACCAGACAAGCAGACGTTTCCACAGCGCAATCGCATTGTGGCTGCGTGGTGCAAAGCGTTGTTAGTCACCGAATGTCCTGCTTGGTCTGGTGCGATGATCACCGCCAACCTTGCTAGTGAGTATGGGAAATCCGTTTATGCAGTTCCTGGCCCGATCGACAAGCCGACATCGGCAGGATGTCATCAACTCATCCGCGATGGCGCGACCTTGGTTTTCGATGCCTCACAGATTATCGACGATATGGGTTCTTTCTCCTTTGGTAAAACTACTACATCCATCGTAGATGAAAATGCCGTACGCGAGTTGCCGATTCTCGAAGGCGATGAGTCCAAGCTTTATGCCATTCTCACGACGGAAGAAATGAGTGTGGATCGCATCATTGGCCTGAGCGGCCTGCCTGCGGCAACCGTAAGCGGCACATTGCTGAAGCTTGAAATGAAACGCCTCGTCCGCGCGATGCCTGGATTCCGCTTTTGCAAGCGTTGAGTGTATCGTCAGACTTGCAAACGCAGATCTCGGGCTGACCAGAGAACGCCTGCTGCGGATTCAGCGGCACCACGCATTTTACGGGCTCCGTCTTTTCGACTGGTGCTGAACTTTTCACGAGCCAGCGCAAAGGCTTCATTTACAAAAATTTTGCTGCCAATCACCG
>CANHKJ010000296.1 GCA_947460915.1 Verrucomicrobiia bacterium | reverse complement strand
GCCAATGGCGGTAAGGTCTTCATACCGCGCATCGATGCCGCTAGCCCCATTATGTTGAAAACGGATTTGGTCGAGCAAGGAGTTCAGCCTGAGGGCATCGCGCTGATCCGCGAAGGCATGCGGCGAGCAGTGCAAGAAGTCGGTGGCACGGCAGGCCACGCAAAATCGGATCAGATTCAGATCTCAGCCAAAACGGGAACAGCGCAATCGATAGATCGAGGCAAAAGATCCCACAACGCATGGTGCACCGCATTTGCTCCTAGTGATGAACCTCGCTATGTGGTCACGGTTGTGGTGATCGGCGGAAAAAGTGGAGGGAAGGTTGGCGGACCCATCGTGCGCGAAATTCTCGAAAACATTGAAACCTTGCCCGAGTTGACTGCTCAACCAGTGAACGCGGGGCATCTTGAATTCATGGAAGAAGTCGATCCAGCAAAGTTCCACAAAGCAGAGTGATGGCAGAGCGACATCGACAAATTCCCAGTGGACAACATTGCTAGCTTTGTTACGCTAGACGCATGGAACCTGGAGGCACACAAGGAGGAACAGGAGCGTTTTTTGGCGGTATCGCCTTGATGGCTATTGGCGCATGGTTGCTTTTTGATTCGGTGCAAATGGTCACAGGCATGAGCGGTTGGTTCAGCGGCATGCTTGGCGCGGGACGCGGCGGCTTATGGACAACAACTTCAATGGGCATCATCTTCGTGCCGTTCCTCGCGGGGATTTTCATCCTGTTCTTTGATGCGAAAGCAAAGTGGGCGTGGTGGTTGACGATCATCGGACTCTTGGTCGTCATCATCGAAATCCTCAGCCGCATTCAGTTTGTGATGAACTCCAAAACCAGCCACGTGTTGCTCATGCTCGCGATGATCGCTGGTGGTGCTGGACTCGTGCTGAAAGGCTATCGCACGCAGAACAAAAAGTAGATTTCTTCGCTCTGCGCCAGAAATTATTTGGCGCTCGCAAGGTCTTCGATGCTGATGTCCTTGATCCAAACTTCATGTCCCTCGGCTTGAAACTGGATGCGGCCTTTTTCGCGATCCACGACCGTCCCATCAAGAACTTTTTTGCCATTGACCCAATGCTCGAACGTGTTGCCCTTACAGATGAGAACCAAGGTATTCCATTCGCCTAACGGTTTTTCGTTAGCCTCGCGCTTGAGCACACGCTCGCCGCGTTGAGTGCCGCCGATTTCTTTGGCATCAACTTTGATGCGAGCATTCGCTTCGGTGCCAGGGATCAGCCAAAGATCACCAGTTTCATCTTGTTGCATTTGAAATTCCATGCCATTGCACCACATGCGATCCTCGCCGATGGCATGATAAATCAATCCCGAGTTGCGTTTGACATCGGCTTTGGTGGTATTGGCCCAACGATAGCTGACGGTCAACTTGTAGTCGCCGTATTCTTTCTCCGTGGACAAATAGCCGATGGAGTTCCCTTGAAAGTGAAAACACGAATCCTTGATGCTCACTTCACTCTGCGCAGCGGGATTTTTTCCACCGTCCTTGAGAAAGACATACCAACCTGACATCGACTTACCATCAAAAAGAGGTGTCGCTTGGCCGTGAAGGAGATTTGCTAAAAGGAGAGGAGCAAGAAAAAGTAGTGAGCGTTTCATCATCGGGTGATTACGGTATACAATCGGAAAATCTTCCATGGAAAAATCATCATGTGAACTGTCGAGCAAAGCCAGCCCCTTGGCCATTGGGACAAGTTTTGACAGAATTACAGAATTTTCAGAATTTCATTTTCCCATGGAAAACCCACCCAATCAAAATTCTGTTAATTCTGCAAAATTCTGAAATTCTGTTCGAAAAAAGCTACGAATGCTAGAGAGTTACTTTTCTTCTTTGAGCTCTTCGGTATTTTCGCGGAAGAGTTTGAGCAAATAATCACTGGTTAGAACTTCGGGCGTAATGATCAAATCCTTGCCAGGAACATAGAGCACATTGACAGGGATGGCTGTACGATCAAGCCTGGCGAGTGCCTCTTCGATCTTCGGATCTGCTTTGGTTTTATCAGCTTTCAATGCCACAATGCCGCGCTCCTTCATCAACTGCACTACCTCGTCGCTATAGGCATTGCCTTTGTTCACTTGGCACAATGCACACCACTTGGCAGTGAAGTCCACGAAAACTGGAGTATCTTCTTCTAACAATTCCTCAACACGTTCTTCTGACCATGTTTCCCAAGTAACGCCTTGCTTGATGTGGCCCGAGAAGAAAATGCCAAAAACGAGAAGCGCAAGAGCGAGAACAGAGGCGATGATACGCGTTCTTTTGGGTTTGGCAAAACCCGTCCAGCGTCCATAAATCCAGCACGCGAGCGCGACGATCGAGAGACCGAGAATCGGCTTAAGCGCGTGATCCAAGTCGATGATGCCTGCGTAAATCCACAGCAAGTAACCAGCGGTGGCAAAAAGCAAAAACGACATGCCTTGCTTGAAGGTTTCCATCCAAGCGCCCGGGCGCGGCAAGTAATCGACCAATTTTGGAAAGATCGACATCAGCAAATACGGCACTGAGAGACCGAGCGCCATCACCGTGAAGGCAGTGAAAAATTGCACTGGCGGCAATACGATGGCGGCACCAAT
The DNA here is from genome assembly GCA_947460915.1 of Verrucomicrobiia bacterium. Lineage (GTDB taxonomy): Bacteria > Verrucomicrobiota > Verrucomicrobiia > Verrucomicrobiales > Akkermansiaceae > UBA956. Next base: position 1,241 of record CANHKJ010000296.1, on the reverse strand, counting down.
GGCAGCACCAAGAAAGGGGCCCGAGCAAGGTGTGGCAACAACCGTCGCGAGGAAGCCTGAGAAGAAACTACCGCTGAGGCCTTGTTTGTTTTGCAGGTTGCCACCGACGCTCGTTGCTGAAGTGCCGATTTCGAACACACCGAAAAGATTCAGAGCCATGATGAACATCAGCATCATGAGGCCGAGCACGACCCATTTGTTTTGCAGTTGATAGCCCCATCCAAACTCCTCACCACCAGCAGCTTGGCGTGCCGCAAAGAGAATGCCGCTGAGAATCCAGAAGCTCACTAGCACACCGAGGGTGAACAACACGCCGTGAAGAATGATTTTTTTCTTATCCTGACCTGCCTGCTGCACGAAGCCGAGGATCTTGATGCCGATCACCGGAAACACGCAGGGCATCAAGTTGAGGATCAATCCGCCAAAAAACATTCCTAACAGAACGGGGAGGAATTTTGCGAAGGGTAGCGGTGGTGCAGGAGCCTTTACGATGGCGGTGGATGGCACGAGCACCGAGCGTTTGCCACTGGCATCAGAAAATGTAAGAATCCCGGAGAGTTGTTCGCTGGCTATGATCTCCTCGCCACTGAAAAGTTCTTTGCGGGTTTTGAGATCGATGACGAAGACATCGCCTTCTGCACGAGCTACCATGTTGGCGCTCGGCATGATCATTTTATGATCCGAGATGAAATGAGCATCGGTCATTGCTTGAGCACCGCTGATGCGCAATTGTAGCGATCCGGTGGACTTGTGAATTTCAAAAGTGAGATCCGAGGCTTTGGGTTGAGCGGCTCGTCCTTTCGTAAAGGCTTCTTGATTGGAGGGGTCGATTTCTGCAGTCGCCGCTACGGGCAATTCGATCGAGAGCAGGGCCTTTTCATTGACGCATGAGTCTTTGCAGATCTGCCACTTGGCATCGGCGGTGATGGTCACAGTGCTGCCCACTTTCAAATCAGCTGGGGCAGTGATTTCGGTGATGAAAAAGCCATCACTGTTCGAGTAGGTGTAAGCTTTTTCAGGATTCGCATCATCGAACTGAAACGCAGGATCAGCGACGTGAGGCGTTGGCCACTGCATGTCTCCTGCTTGGAATCCTGCTGGTACTTTCCACGAGATAGTTGGGCTATCTTCGATGCCACCGGGATTTTTATAATACGAATGCCAACCCTCTTGATGTGTTAGGGCGAGCGCGACGGAAAATTTTTGCCCAGGAGCGATCGATTTCACCTCACTGAGGAGCG
>CANHKJ010000295.1 GCA_947460915.1 Verrucomicrobiia bacterium | reverse complement strand
GTGTTGCTTTGAACGAAAGTAAAGCAACGGGGGCTGATGCCGCTGGATCTGCCGTAGTAGCGGTTCCAGTCATTGCCGCGCCAGTAGAGAGATTCCGGAGGCAGTGGAGCCCAGCCTACGTAGTTGCCGCCGGACTTCCAGCAAACCCAGGCGGGAGCCCATTCATTGCCGGGAACCCAGCACCAGCCGATGTTGCGGAGCAGGACCCAGCGACCGTAGTGGTAGGTGGCCCAGCCGAAAGGCTCGGTCGAGACCCAAGTCCAGCCGAGATCGCTGTAGGCCCATGAACCATGGGTGTAGGGACGCCAATCATTCACACTGGTGGCGAGGCTTGGCTGCCAGAGGTAGCCGTATTGAGGCGACTCAAACCAGCGGCCATGGGAGGAAAGTCGATTGTAAAACACGCTGTAGTCGTAGTCATTGGTGCTGACGGAAACGGGACGTTGGTAGGTGGAGCCGCCGGGTGATACGGGTTCTGCGCGGAGTGCAGGGGAGCTTGATGGGCGTGTGGTACTTTGCGCTGCGGAGCGGGCTTTGTTGGCAAGATCATCGGCTCGTTCCTCAGCGAGAGCCGTTTTTTTGCGTTGAAGTTCTAATTCTTCAGCAGTGAGTCGTGAGCTCTTAGATTCCAGTTCTTCGCGTTGGAGTCGCAGTTCCTCACGCTCCATGGCGAGGCGCTCGACCTCGATCTCGCGGCGGAGTTTTTCCTCTTCCATTTCGAGTGAGCGCAGTTCGCTGGCGATGGCATTGGTTTTTTCGGCAGAGACGGTATTGCTTGCGGGATCAACAGATTTTTTCTGGCAAGACGGTAGTAGCAGGGCGGGGATGGCCAGTGCGAGGGAGAGGCGGAAGGCGAGGACGTGTGGAAATTTCGAGATCATGGCGCGAGGCGGGTTACGAGTATGACGAGTTGTCGGGGGAACTATTCAAAAAAAGGCAAAAAAAATCACCGCGATCTGGGAAAGATGCGCGGTGATGATGAAAGCGGGTTAGGCTTGTTTGTCGCGATGAACGCGGAATGGCTTGCCGCGCAGCTTGGACTTGCCGAGCGCACGCAGGGTTTTCTCGACGCATTCTTCGGGAACCTCCACGATGGTGTGGCGCGGGAAGAGTTTGATGTGACCGAGTGAGCCATCGGGCACTTCGCCCTCGCGGTAGAACATGCCGACAAGGTCCTTGGCATTGATGCCGTGGGTTTTGCCGAGATTGACGAAGAGCTTGGTCATTTCACCCGCGTAGGAGCTGGAGCGCTCTTGATTGCGATCGGGGCGATGCGGTTGACTATCGGCGCGATCGAATCGATTGCCTTGTCCGCCACCAACACTGGGGTTTTGTGCGTTGTCCTCGGCGATGCTTTGGCCTTTGGTCGTGGTGGCCTCGCGGAGCAGGGTAAACAAGGCACCAGCGATATCAGTTGCGGTGTGACCCTGATCAAGCAAACGTTCGATGTGGGTCTCGTGGCCGACGAAACTGCCCGCCTCCAAGCGATCGCGCACGCTATCGTAGAGTGCATCGGCACGGCGATCTTCGACCTCCTCTTGCGAAGGAACGCGGTGGCGGGTGATTTTCTGGCGGATGGTGCGCTCGATGTTTTGCAGACGATAGAGATCACGGCCAAAAACGAAGGTGATGGCACGTCCAGAGCGACCCGCGCGACCGGTGCGGCCGATGCGGTGCACGTAGTCTTCGGGATCTTGCGGGACATCGTAGTTGAAAACGATGTCGATCTCTTCGATGTCGATGCCGCGGGCTGCCACGTCGGTGGCGACGAGAACTTCGACTTTACCTTCGCGGAAGCGATTGAGTACGCGCTCACGCATTTGCTGGGTGACATCACCGTGCAGGCGGTCGGCAGCATAGCCACGAGAGAGCAGGGATTCGGTGCACTCATCGACGGCTTTTTTCGTGTTGCAGAAAACAATCGCGAGGCGCGGGTCTTCGAGATCGAGAAGGCGCGAAAGCACTTCGACCTTTGAGCGCTCGCGCACTTCGTAGTGGCGTTGCTCGATGGACTCGACGGTGAGGGCTTTGCGCTCGATTTGGAGCATTTGGGCATTTTTGCCGAAACGCTTGATCAGTCCTTCAACGCCACGATTCATGGTAGCGGAGAAAAACATCGTCTGGCGTGTGTCAGGCAGCGTGGCGAGAAGTTCTTCCATTTCCTCGCGGAAGCCCATGTCAAGCATGCGGTCGGCCTCATCGAGAATCGTCATTTTCACATGAGCGGGGTCGAAAGAACCGCGGCGAAGGTGATCGAGCAAACGTCCAGGCGTTCCAACGATGAGTTGAGCTCCGTCTTCGAGGGCGCGGAATTGGCGACCGATGGGCGCGCCACCGTAAACGGGGACAGCATGGAGCTTCGGCATTTTCGAGCCGAGGCGATGGACATCTTCACAGACCTGGATGGCAAGCTCGCGGGTGGGGCAGAGGATGAGGATCTGTGGTTTGCGGAGTTTGGGGTCGATTTTCGCGAGTGCAGGCAAGACAAAGGCGGCGGTTTTTCCCGAACCTGTTTGGGAAAGTCCGATGATGTCATGACCTTCGAGGGCGATGGGAATGGCCATCGCTTGGATGGCGGAGGGGCGCTCGTAGCCTAATTCTTCGATGGCTTGGAGCAAGGGGGCAGGAAGCCCTAATTCAGTAAACGGCGTAGTATTCATAATCAATCTTAGACGATGTTCCTACGTGATTTCTCTGGAAATGGGGTAGGTGCAAGCACAGAGCATTGCCCATCGGGGGATGATCTTATCACAGAAATGCTTGACAAAGCAAGAAAGATTCTTGCAAAGGGGATTTCTCGATTTTTTGTGAAGGAAATAATCTTACGCAATGGGATCGGGGCAGACGGCGCGGCGGGCGCATTTTTGGCAAAAATCACCGAGGAAAGTTGATCGATCCACTGCATCATGGGGCTGAGATGAGCGGGATCGTTGTTGAGAAATCCCGCTTCAAAGTTGCGTTTGTGGGGGGATTTTGCCCCGAGTCCTGCGCCTGTCAGATTGGCGGAGCCGATGAAGGCATGGGTGCCATCGATGATGATGGCTTTGGTGTGAATGCGCGGGCAGAGAATACGCTCAAAATGATGGCTGTGAATCAGATGCGGGTAGCGATCAAAGTCGGCCCGAAAACGCGGACCGGGTTCCTTGGCGTGCATCAGCCGAATGTTGACACCCTGTTCGATCAAGTCAGAAAAAATTTCTAACAAGGGCACAAAACGTTTGCCCTTGGGCACGTGCAGATCCTTGATGTCGGCGGTGACGACCCACAAAAACTTGCGTGTCTGCGGTAGGAGATCGACGAGGATTTTCTGATAGATGGCCTCGTTGAGCAGGAGTTCGGTGCTGTGAGGCTGGCGCATGGTGGTTTACTCGGCGCGCGAGAGTTTTTGCAGTCCGCGCTGTAGTAGCGCTTGATCGATGGCATTGGAGAGTTGCTCATCGAGGTGGACGACGAGATTTTCTTCGAGGAACTCGATGCTGTGAGAGGGACTGCCGAGGCGTGGTTTGGAGAAGGCTTGGAACATTTCTTTCATGTTGCGCACGGGTTTGCCATTGACCTTGCTGATGATCATGTTGCGCAGGCTTTCGTAACCCACAGTAGCTTGAGTCGGGATCACGGCGGTGAGGCAGATCATGCTGTCGTGATTTTCTTGGTATTTCTCAGGATTGCTGAGGGCATCGAGGAAATTCAGCGGAGCGTCAGACTGCCATTCGTCGCCATAGGCTTCGAGCAATGGCTTGGTCAGTTCTTGAAAAATCAGCCCCCCCTTGATTAGGAAGTTGGGAGCTTTTCCAAAACTGTAGTTCGGCACGAGGCGTGTGCTTTCTTCTTGTCGGGTAAGAGTTGCTGC
>CANHKJ010000294.1 GCA_947460915.1 Verrucomicrobiia bacterium | reverse complement strand
TTCAAGATCGATGCGAAGAGCCCACTGGCGAAGTATAGCTATGACTCGAAGGTGGCAGGCTATGAAAATGGATTCGGCCATCAAGTTCTGGGCAATACCTGGGTGGGCCACTACGGTGAAAACCACAAGCAAGGCACGCGCATTCAGCTGATCCCTGAGCAAAAAGAGAATCAGATTTTGCGTGGTGTGAAAGATGGTGCATTCACCTATGCTGGCGGCTATGTGGGCAAAGCGGCTGCGGATTTTACCGTGATCGCCAACAGCCAGCCGATGGTGTCGATGGACCCCAAAGCGGAAGTCGATGCCTCAAAGCCACCGATGCCCTGCACATGGACACGCGAATACACATCCAGCTCAGGAAAAAAAGGTCGTGCCTTTCACAGCACACAAGGCGCTTCTCAGGACATGCTCGATGACAACTATCGTCGCATGATCATCAATGGCACCTTGTGGGCGCTGGGCATGGAAAAGCAAATCACCGAGACGCTGGATATTTCCTTCGTCGGCCCCTATCAGCCGCGCACATTTTCGTTCGAGGGCTATGCTCGCAATGTGAAGCCTGCGGATCTGCAATCGCTCGATAGTCCGATTTTGCCGAACGAGGAAATCAATCAGAAGAAATAATTGCGTTAGAGCATTACTGGCGGTCCCGTGAATCGATGAGAATGGTCACGGGGCCATCATTGACAAGTGACACTTGCATGTCTGCGCCGAAGCGACCTTGCTCCGCGGGCTTGCCCAATGCGGCACTCATCGTGCGGCAAAATTCTTGATACATCGGCTCGGCCTTGTCAGGTCGGGCCGCGCGCAGAAAGGACGGACGGTTGCCCTTTTTCGTTGAGGCATGAAGGGTGAATTGGCTGATCACCAAAATCGATCCCCCAATGTCTAACACATGTCGGTTCATCTTGCCTTCTTCATCGGAAAAGATGCGCATTTGGTTGATCTTGCCGACGAGCCAATCAAGATCCTCGCGCTCATCGCAATCTTCGATGCCTAATAGCACGAGAAGCCCGCGTTGGATTGCGCCGAGGCATTCGCCTGCCACCTCGACCTTCGCTTCGCTGACCCGTTGTATCACTGCTCGCATGGGGAGAGAATGCGCGAGGCCGCGGAACTTTTCAAGTTTGCGTATGCTGAGAGGTGAGGAAAAATATGAAGCTCACAAAACTCCCGTATCGCGCAAGATCGTTGCGATGCGGCGGCGCTCGGACAATTTCATGCTTGAGAATTCGTCATCACAGGTAGGCGCATCCAAGATGGTTTTGAGTCTCGTGAGCACCCGCGATTTGACGGTTGCGGGTAGATTGTTAAATGCGTCCGAATAGATCATATACGAGCAGCGGTTTTTGAAGAGTCGGGTATTCAACTGAAAGTCGGCGAGCGAGTCACCATTTTTCGAACGGGGGACCGATGCGGCAAATTCTTTCTGAAATGCCTCGCTGCCCTCGACGCCATCATCGCCCATCTCGGCTTCTGTTTGGAACAAGAACCACTCGACGATGCGTTGCGCAGCTTGCTCGGCCACACGCCCCGCTGAGCCTTGATCGGGGTCGCCATCGGGGTCGATCGATTTGCTGAGAAAATGCGCGCGCTGGTAGTTCATCGAGGCCGCGGTGAGTAAATTGTGCGCTTGGCATTGATGCTCTAACACCATGAGTGCGACGATGTCACTGGTGTTGACGGGATATTTTTTCACATCGATGTGATCGTCTAACGATTCCCAATCCGATGTCTCGGCCTCGGCTTTGCGGCCATCGGCGTAGGTGCGATTCCCCAGATGCGGCAAGGCGATTTTTCCGGTCACGTAGTAGCCGCCCCAGCGCTCGGGGATTGGAGTTTCGTGCGTGATCACACCGGAGCCAAAGGAGAACAGGGGATGTCCGTCTTCATCCGGAAACACCGAGCGAATCATGACGCCTGGGACATTTTCCGTGCGACCCGTGCCATGGCAGGAGAGGCAATCGCTGGTGTCGCGCTCGACTTTGGGCGTTCGACTTTCGTTGCCGAGTTCGATCAAATAAAACACCTGTCCGAGCTTGGCATCATTGATAATGATTTCCATCACGCCACCTGGTACGTAGCCAGCATAGCAGTCGCGCGAAAAATACAAGGCGCGCGGATTGCCCGGATGAATTAGGCCATTCTGCTTGCTGGTTTTGGAGAAGACTAACACCTGCGAGCTAACGGGCACTTTCAATGCTCGAAGCACCTCCTGCACGCGCTCCAATGGTGTGCGGCCCGTGAGCTTGGCGGCGCCGCTTTGCCAATCTTTTGCGAGCTGAGAGAGCGCATCGGTAGGGGTTTGATCTGAGTAGCGCAGTGGTGGCAGATCCCATAAATCCACTTGCCCCGCACAAGGTAGGCAGGAGAGCAAAGCGCCTAGCAAAGATGCACATGTAGTGGCTTTATGAGTTTTATTCATGCAAAATCAATACGTGAGGTGGCGAAAGTTTTCTCAGCTTGATTTGCTTACTGCAGCGCAAAAATTACCGTGCCAAGTTGCTGATGAAGCGCGAGAAATGCTCTACACCCGCGAGAAGATCGTCTATTTTGATGAATTCATCCTCGGTGTGTGCTTGATCGATGGATCCAGGACCAATGCAGATCGAGGGGATTCCAGCGCGACTGAGATGGGCGGCATCGGAGAACCACGGTGCTCCTACGGTCCGTGTGCCTTCGCGCGAGAGTTGCAGCAATTGCAATACGGGATGATCCAGAGTGGTGTCCATGGGTGGATTCTCATGAGCATTGACGATTTGTAGCGGCAGTGTCATTTCGCGAATAGCATTTTCTAACAAGAGCAATGCACCACCTTGTTGGGAAAGCTGCGGAGTGATGCGGATGTCGAGTTGCGCCTGTGCAAAATCGGGCACAATATTGGCGCGCGTTCCGCCCTGAAATGTTCCGATGTTGACTGTCGAGTGACCGAGCACAGGGTGCTCATATGCTTGCAAACGGAGTTGGAGATATTTCTCTAATGAACCTAAAGCACGTGCGAGTTTCATCACTGCGTTTTCCCCTTTTTCAGGCATCGAGCTGTGAGCTGCTTTTCCTCGTGCTTCTAACGTTGCCCAGAGTGAACCTTTGGTGCTGTAGACGATATCAAGAGATGTGGGTTCGCCAATAACCGCAAAAGCATAGTGATGACCGTGATGCTCGGCAAAGTGTTTCGAGCCCCATTGACCAGATTCCTCCGCCATGAAAGCGACGAAATCGACAGCAACTGGCATGTCACGCAAGAGATGGGCATTTTCACGCAAAGCCCAAAGCATCGCTGCCATCGGGCCCTTGGTATCGGATGCGCCACGGCCCCATATTTTGCCGTCTCGGATCTCGGCGGAGAATGGATCGATCGTCATGTTTGCGACGCCAACGGTATCAAGGTGAGGACCTAACAAAATGCGTGGTCGCCCATCCATTGGAGCAAAGCGCGCGATCAAATTCGGACGCCCTGGTTTGACTTCGTCGAGAAAAACTTCGCAGTTTGGACCTTCCAGCCACTGGGCGAGGCTCTGGGCCAGAGCAAGTTCACCACCACCCGTGAATCCCGATTTGTCATCTGGATTTACTGAGGGGATGCGGATCAAATGCTGCAACAGTTCGACGGGAGATTGAGGCATAGCTTGAGAAAAATGGATCAAAATGGGGCAGGGGGAGGTTCAGAACAGAAACTGCGTGATCCCTCGAGAGCCGACAATCAAAAAATGACGAATGGAGCAGGAAAGATCATCACTTCCAGCTCCAGCCTGGCTTGCGGATCGCTGCCAGAGCCTCTTCGCTTGTCAAAGCTGCCGATGCGACCAAGCGGTGCTTACGGCGATGTTTTTCCCATAATGTCTTCTCTTCAGGAGTGGGCTCATGCCGCGCATGAAAGGGGACTTTCAT
>CANHKJ010000293.1 GCA_947460915.1 Verrucomicrobiia bacterium | reverse complement strand
GTGATGAATGGAGGAATCCACCTTAGCCCCCGCATGGCGGCCAGGCTGCTTCAAAACATCTTCCCAGACTCCGCTTCCCGAGCGCTTGATCTCGCAAAATTGACTGATCGTGAATTGCAGGTATTTCAATTGCTGGGTAGCGGGCTGAGCACGATTGAGATCAGCAAACATCTCAAGCTTAGCCCCAAGACGATTGAGACGTATCGCGAGCATTTGAAGGACAAACTCGCCCTATCGGATGCCTCCGCATTGTTGCGTGCCGCAACGCTTTGGGTGGAATCAGGCCGTATTTAAACTGATGTGCCAGTCGCCGAATTCGAAGGAAGAGTCGTAAACGTGACACACGCGGATAGGGGTTACCCCTTATTTAATTTCAGGGTAAAACCCCGATGCGGATGTGAAAAAAAAGTGCAATATTGTTCTCGTTGTTCGCGACAATCTCCTACGAAAGCTCTTCTTTAGTGGCGTTCGTAGTTGCTGTGAAATTCTGCCTGCAGTTAATCAAACGACTGAGGGAATAATTTTGGAGAGTTGAAGTCGCCAAGTAGGATTGAATTTGACATACCCTCGGGGGGGGGGATCAGGATTTGACTTGCTTGGCGATTTCAGCTCTTTGGAAACAGCATCGCTTCACCAAAAGCCATTTCACAGAGTCATAAAATAGCTAAGGCTCATGTTTATTCGAAATTGCGATTCGTTTACTGCGATCTACGCTCGATCTATATGATGTGCCACTCTTTTTCCGGAGATCGTTCATGCCTTGTTTTTACTACCCAGCACAGTTGTATGGAACAGACCCAACCATTGCCACGAAAAAAGAAATGCGGCACAATACGGCGATCATGGACCATAAGGGTTCTAAAGGGTTTCTTCCTTCTTTCTTTTTTGTTTCTCGTCATGCCTGCGGTGGCTCAAACGCGTGGCGCTGTAATAGAGGATTCCTCTACGTTTACCGCCAACTCGGAGCCACAGGTTTCTGACAGTGAACTTGGTCAAAAAATACCGATCCCTATCGCCAGCCTGATTTTTGCAGTTGGGTTGATCTCATTGTTGCGCCGCAGGTGACATGACCTTTCAACTATTGAGTCATCTGCTTCTTAGTTTGTTCTCTTACCTCATGACCGCTTCACAGGAATCGATTTACGCCCAACGCAAGCGCGAATTTCTCTTTACTTTTCCGGATAACTCGGTGTTCATCCGGCTGAAGAGCCATTGGGCGTAACGCCCCGTTGAGTTATGACTATGCCACCAGATCCCCATCCCCCTCTCATTCGTCAGGACTTAGCGTCCAGCTTCATGGACTCACCTCGCCCTGACCTCGAGGAGACTGCTTTGTCGAAAGGCGCGCTTGAGTGCATGGCCCGTTTGGCATGGCGAAACAACGCGCGCTGCATCGGTCGCTTGTTTTGGGAAAGCCTGCATCTGTTCGATGAGCGCGCCGCTAGTAGCCCCGAAGAGGTGTTTGAGGCCTGCGTAAGACACCTTGAATACACATCCAATGGCGGGCGCATCCGGCCTGCGGTTACTGTTTTTGCCGCCGCAGATCTTGAGGAAAAAGGCATCCGCCTCTGGAATACTCAGCTGATCCGCTATGCCGGTTACCGCGCGGCGGACGGCAGCGTTCTCGGTGATCCTCATCAGGTTGCGTTCACGGCTCGGTTGATGGAGATGGGCTGGCGGCCACCACGCGACTGCTCTGCCTTTGATGTGCTACCTCTCGTAGTCGATTTTCCAGGTCATCGAGTGCGTTGGTTCGATCTGCCTAAGCGCGCGGTGCTGGAAGTGCCGATTGTGCACCCTGAGTTGAGATGGTTTGCGGAGTTGGGTCTGAAATGGCATGCGGTGCCCGCCGTGTGCGATCGGGCATTGGTCGGCAACGGTCACCGTTTCACCGCCGCGCCTTTCAGCGGTCATTACATGGGTACAGAGATTGCATCGCGCAACTTTGGCGATGAAGGGCGCTATAACCTACTACCTGTCATCGCCGAACGCATGGGGATTGATCGTTCTCCGCGCTGCATGTTATGGAAAGATCGCGCTCTGGTCGAGATTAACACTGCTGTGCTCCATTCCTTTCAAATGGCGGGAGTAGCTATTGTCGATCACCACACTGCCTCTGCTCAGTTCATGCAGCATGTCGCGAGAGAAGAAAAATGTGGCCGCAAGGTTCCTGGTGACTGGTCGTGGCTTGTGCCGCCAATGTCCAGTTCTGCTTGCCCGGTCTTTCATCGTTACTATGATGACACCCGCCCCGAACCAGCCTACGTCGATCAGGAGCGGCCGTGGTAAACCTCCTGCGGCTGATCTCTGCGAGCAGAGACTGTTTTTCTTGGCCGCCACCGGTTGAGCAAAAGTCACAACTTGAGACATACGTTAGGTTTCTTTTTTGGTTTCTCAGTTCCAGAACTTTCCGCTCTTGTCGGTGCGCGTGTTTTGCGATAATATTGCGACATGGCAGCGACTGCGAAGATCCGTACAGTGAATGCGATCACCGTTGGTGATTTTTACGAGAAACACCGCGAGGCCCTTGGGCTTGAGCTCATCAGTGAGACGCATGATCTGAAGAGATTGATTCGTGAGCCTGCCGTGAACCGGCCTGGTCTTGCCCTAGCAGGTTTTCTTTCCTACTTCGCGCGCAAACGCATTCAGATCTTGGGTAACTCTGAGTTATCGTATCTGGAGAAGCTTACGCCATTGCGACAAAAGGCGCGTTTTCGTCGTCTATGCAAAGAGGAGATTCCGTGCTTGGTCATTTCACGAAATCGCAAAATTTCCACTGAACTCATGGAGCTCGCGGCTGAGTTCGAGTTGCCGATTTTTGGCACTTCGCAAGTGACCATGAAGTTCCTTAATGCCGCTACCTTGCGCCTCGAGAATGATTTTTCACCGAGCACGACACTTCACGGATGCATGGTCGATGTGCGAGGCATTGGTGTGTTGATCATGGGCAAAAGCGGTTCCGGAAAATCAGAGACCGCCATCGGACTCATCGAGCGCGGTGCTTCACTGGTGGCGGATGACATGGTAAGGATCAAGTTCATGGGCGGCGAATTGATGGCCTATTCACCTGAAATGTCTCGTGGTTACATCGAGATGCGTGGCATTGGCATCGTCAACGTAGCGAATCTATACGGTCTCGCTGCGATCCGACCCGAAAAACGTTTGGACTTGATCGTGACACTCAAACCTCATGCCGACCTCAATGAAGTTGATCGTTTAGGCATCCAGACCAATACTCTCGATGTGCTCGGACAGCCCATTCCGCACGTGGAAATCCCCGTTGCTCCCGGTCGTGACAATGCTCGGATGATCACCATCGCGGCCTTGAATCAACAGTTGCGCCGACTCGGCTACAACATGGCTGATGAGTTCAATCAGCGCATGCTCAAGCATATGAGCGAGAAATGATGGGTGTTTGATTCGATTTTTTGATAAACATTTGGAAAAAAACTTGCGTTCTAGCATCAAATGTGGCATCAATTGGTCGTGAGAACGACAGTTAATATTGATGACGATATGCTCGCCCGTGCCATCGCGATCACGGGGATCGAGGAAAAAGCACGTTTATTAAACTTTGTGCTCGAGAACTTCGTGCGTGCGGAGTCGGCGAAAAGACTGCGCCGCCTCAGTGGCACCATGCCTGGTCTCGTCGTACCGAAACGCAGCATCCGCTATGTGGTGGAAGATGAAGTGTCGAGCATGGTATCGGATGATACGCTCTAACACTTTTCGTGATTGGATGTGAATTTACGGTTTAGCAAACATGAGTGCGAAAGTTTTGGTGGATACCAACATCTGGGTGAAGTTTTTCCGATTCGGGAATCCTCGATTCGCCGCGTTGTTAGAAGACAATGAGGTTCTGTGTCACCCGTTAGTGCTCGGGGAAATCTCGATGGCAAATTTG
>CANHKJ010000292.1 GCA_947460915.1 Verrucomicrobiia bacterium | reverse complement strand
GCGGCTATCGCCAAACAGCATGGGTTTTCAGATCAAAGCGCATTTACCCGCCAATTCCGACTCCACACCGGCGAGACTCCACTAAAATACCGCGCTAGGAGGAAATAATCCAGCGTTCTGGAGGATCGGCTCCCGTCTCTTGATTTCGTATGTGGTTTTTCTGACGGCAGACGTCGCCTGCGCTGGTGCGACTCCGCAAGGGATCGCCAATGCACACGTTCGATTCACGCCTGCGCCATTCGACCAATACCGTTCCCAACTGACCCCAAGTCTTTGTGATGGGGTGATGAAGCTGAACAGCCATAATCCATAAGCACATCCATTTTCCGTTGATGACTCCCGGCAGAACTTGCGAGAGGTAACGGGCGTGTACCCCCCTTCACCATGGTAAAAACCGAAACGAAATAGGTCTTGCAACCCTTATCTGTTAACGCATCACCATTATGAAATTACTAGTTTTTCGACAGCCACTATGACGTCCATCGTCGCGTGAGCTGTTCCGCGATACGACCCCTTGACTGGAGCAACGTCTTCATAGTCACGTCCTACAGCAATTTTGACATAACGCTCATCGGCAAGCGTATTGTTCGTAGGATCATAGCCGATCCACCCCAAGTACGGCAAATAGACTTCGCACCATGCATGTGATGCTTGAGCCCCCACCAACAAATCAGATGGACCATTGTATAGATAACCCGAGGCATATCGCGCGGGAATGCTCACCGCACGACACAAACCTAGCATCACATGGGTGAAATCTTGACACACGCCCGCACGCAGATGAAAGGCCTGATCCATGCGCGTACTAACCATCGTCGAGCCAGGGCTATACTGGAAATTTTGATGGATCCAGCCCATAAAAATCATCGCCTGCTCATGGATCGAACTGACACCTTGCGAGAGATCGATCGCGAGCCGCCACAGCTCAGGAAGATGCTGGACGAGATGACTATCTTGCAAAAACTGCCAAGTGCGCTCTCGCGTCGAGGAATCTTCGAGATCTTCATGACCTGCCTGTAAACTTCGATCTGGAATCACGAGAGGTAAATTGTGCACCCGCAATCGACTATCGATCTCCAAGCGCGTATGCTCTTTAAGAATCTCGAAATGATGCGTGATGTTCTGAAACAAATCACTGAAACGCCGCAGGCGCGTGGGCGGAATCACCCTTACCGTTGCGCTAATCGTTTTCTGAAATGGAAAAGTCCGTGGCTCCAGATGCAAAGTATTCACGCTATCGACAACTGCCGCACCGTAGTGGAAGATTGTTTTATGTGTGACTTGTAATTTTGTTCCGACCATTGCTCCGCGCATTGATGACCGAGCACTATTGCGCTGGCAAGCTTCGTTTTGATCATTGTCCCCCAGCCCGTTCGAGCTCATTGCTGTTGTTGCTCCTGTTGATATTTCCAAGCACGCATCGTGGTGGCGCTTTGAGGAATCGGTGCAGAGCTTTCAATTACATGCGGCATTAGCACATAAGTCTCAAATACAGCCTCTCCGATTTGATTGAATTGCGCTTGCAAATGATCGAGTCCTTCGTGCAAGCCACCTGCGAGAAATTCATCAACGTCCCCATAGTTGAGTTGGCCTAACAAACGACCTGAAGTGCGCTCAGCAGAGTCGCTGTAATCACCCATGCGTTTTCCCGAAATCGAGTGCAAGCAAGTATTCACTCGCTCAATGCAATAGCGCACGCTGCGGGGAAATGTGCGTGAATAGATCAGCAGATCGACAACTTTTTTCGGTTCGACCATACCCGAGTGCTTGGCGCGATAAGCTCCCATCGCACCACAGGAACGAACGATCGCATTCCAATGCATCCCAACGGGTGCTGAGGGCGGCAGGTATGTAGAAATATCAAGAAAGCGTGTCGTTTTGTCGGCACGCTCAATGTGCCGTCCCATGTCCATAAAATCCCATATGATGCCGCGATCAATGGTAGCTGCCGCAATACCTTGGAAGGTGAAAACCGAGCGGCGGATGAGTTCGTAAAAACGCGGCGGATCATCGCGCAGCATTTTTTCGCCCTCGCGTGAGTTAACATAGAGATACAGCGAATTGAGCTCTTCCCATAGCTCGTCTGATAGCTGATCGCGCACCGTGCGGGCATTTTCACGCGCCTGCACCACACAAGAAACAATGCTGTTCGGGTTGCGTCGATCATCGGTGAGAAAGCGAATCACATCGGCACTGTGGCCGCTACCATACAATTCGCTGTAAAGAGCATCGTCACCAGCACTCCAGACGATCGGCATCCAAAACTCGCGCAAGCGCTCGCTGTCGAGACGTTCCCAGTCTAACAACAACTGCTCATTCACATCGATCAATCGCGCCAAGTTGTCGGCCCGTTCGACATATCGTATCATCCAATACAGGGTATTTGCTACTCTTGATAACATAATTCAATCCGTTTCCATTCCATCAAAAATTCATCCAATATCCACCACACTTTAGCTTCTCAGAACCCAGGTGTCCTTGCTACCACCACCCTGTGACGAGTTCACGACAAGCGATCCTTTAGTCAAGGCCACACGCGTGAGTCCACCTGGTACGATTTTCACATCCTCACCGTAAATGATATACGGACGGAGGTCGACATGGCGGCCCGACATTTCATCGCCAGTCCATGTGGGAGATTGCGAAAGCGATACCACTGGCTGCGCGATGTAGTTGCGCGGGTCCTCGATGAGTTTATCTCGAAATTCGGCAATTTCTTTTTTGCTTGCGGAAGGTCCCATCAGCATACCGTAGCCACCAGATTCATTGGCAGCCTTTACCACCAACTCTGGCAAATGATCGAGAATGAACGAAAGATCTTTTTCCTCGGAGGCAAGATAGGTTTCTACATTCGGCAAAATCGGATCTTGGCCGAGGTAGTATTCGATCATTTTCGGCACAAATGTATACATCACCTTGTCGTCCGCCACTCCCGTGCCCACAGCATTGGCGAGCGCAACATTGCCTGCTTGGTAAGCATTCATCAAGCCAGGTACTCCGAGCACCGAGTCCTTGCGGAAAATGATCGGATCGATAAAATCGTCATCGATGCGACGATAAATCACGTCCACTCGCTGCAAGCCACGCGTTGTGCGCATAAACACAAACTGATCGATCACCACCAAGTCGCGACCTTCGACAATCGGGATGCCCATTTCTCGTGCTAGGTAGCAATGCTCAAAATACGCACTATTGTGACACCCTGGCGTCAACAACACACAAACCGGATCACCCTCGCGCACAGGAGAAATATAGCGCAACATCCGCAACAACTCGCGCGGATAGTCATCGAGCGGACGCACATCTGACGTTTCGAATAAAGAGGGAAAAGCACGTTTGAGAGCATTGCGATTTTCTAACAAATACGAAGCCCCCGAGGGACAGCGACCATTGTCTTCTAGAACGTAGAAATTTCCATCACCACCGCGCACCAAGTCAGATCCGCAAATGTGAATGTAAATGTCCTTCGGCACATCCATGCCGCAGAAGGCTTTGCGGAAATTTTTCGCCTCATCCACATACATGCGCGGAATGGTGCCATCGTTCAGAATGTGCTGATCGTGATAAATGTCGTGCAGGAAGAGATTCAGCGCGATGATCCGCTGGGTCAATCCCGCTTCGAGTTTTTCCCACTCCGCAGCCGTAAGCACGCGCGGCACGGGATCAAACGGAAAGATCCGCTCGGTACCTTTGTCATCGTGGTAAACATTGAAGGTAATGCCCTGCCGCAAGAAGTACATGTCTGAGGCCGCCTTGCGCTCCTCAAACTCTTTCTGCGTCAGTCCCTGAAAGACCTCCAAAAGATCCTTACAGCAAGGCCGCACGCTGCCATCCGACTCGAACATTTCATCGAAGCCGGCCCAAGGTTTGTATCCATCAAATAATGTGCTCACAGGTAGTTTTTT
>CANHKJ010000291.1 GCA_947460915.1 Verrucomicrobiia bacterium | reverse complement strand
CAGCCAAGTAGTAAGGTGTTCCTTGCTTAAATTCGTGGAGAGGAAGGATTTTTGCCACATCTTCGCGGTCAATAAAGCGGTCGATTTTGCCGTCGCAGTCGCAAGTGATGTCGGCGATCACCGCGCGATGACGTGGGCGTTCTTCCAGTCGATGAATCGGCATGACGGGGAAGAGTTGATCGATGGCCCATGAATCGGGAACGCTTTGGAACAAGCTGAAATTTCCGTAATAGAAATCGGTCAGCGATGAGGAAAGCTCGCGCAAATCTTCGGGGATGTCATCCATGTCGGTGAGCAACTTGGATACGCGGGTGAGGATGTGCCACGACCAAGCCTCGCCAAGTCCGCGCTCGCGCAGAGTGGCATTGCCATGGAAAAATTGGGCACGGAGTTGATCGCGGTAGTAGATCGCATCGTTCACGCATTCTTGCAGGTTTTTCTTGCAGAGCACGCGGTTGACCTCGATGAGGTTTTTGAGCTGATCGTGGGGATTTTCGGGTGTAGCAGGTTCGTCATCGGACGACTGCACACTGGTCACATCGAGAATGTTGAAAACTAGGACAGAGTAGTAAGAAACCACAGCGCGACCGGACTCGGAGATGATGTTCGGGTGGGCGATCTCGGCCTTGTTGCAAATGCTGGCGATGGTTTCGATGATGTCGGCGCAATACTCGGAGATGGAGTAGTTGCATGACGAGGTGAAATTCGTGTGTGAACCATCGTAGTCGACTGCGAGACCGCCACCGATGTCGAGAATGCCCATTGGTGCGCCTTCGCGGACGAGGTCACAATACATGCGCACGGCTTCGGTGGCACCTTCACGGATCGAAGCAATGTTCGGGATCTGTGAGCCTTGGTGGTAGTGCAGCATTTTGAGGCAGTCGAGATAATCGGCAGCCTTGAGGCTATCGACCACTTCGATGACTTGCGCGGCATTCAGACCGAAAACGGATTTATCGCCAGCGGAATCTTGCCAGTGGCCCGAACCACGAGTGGCGAGGCGAACACGCACGCCAAGATTGGGGCGAATACCGAGAGCTTTTGAGCGGCTGATGATCGAGTGCAGCTCGCTGGGCATTTCGAGAACGAGGATGACGCGCAAGCCCATTTTCTGGGCGTGCAGGGCGAGGTCGATGAATTCTTCATCTTTGTAACCATTGCAAATGATGTAGGCCTCAGGATCGTGCATGTGGGCCAAAGCGGCGATCAATTCGGGCTTTGAGCCTGCTTCCAGACCATAGTGGAATTGTTTGCCAAACTCGGTGATTTCTTCGATCACTTGGCGCTGTTGGTTGACCTTGATCGGGTAGACTCCGCGATAAGAACCTTGGTATTTGGTATCTTTAATGGCCTTGTGGAAGGAATGATTCAGCTCAGCGATGCGCGAGTGTAGGAGGTCACGGAAACGCAAGAGAACGGGGAGCTGTGTGCCTCGATCCGATAGGCCATCGACGATGTTTTTCAGGCTGATGTCAAATTTTTCGTCGTTTTCGGATAGACGGACGGTGACCTCTCCAGAGCGTGAAATATCAAAATAGCCATGGCCCCAGTCATCGATTCCGTAGAGTTCTGCGGATTTGCTAGGAGACCAACCCTTTGAGGTTTTCGTGGTGGACTCGCGAAGGGGTAACTTTTTTTTCTTTTTCGAAGACGATGTGGACATTAAGGTTCGAGCGGGTAGAGGCAGATGTATCGTTGATAATGGCCGCGATAGCAAAGAAAAATTGCAAGCGGGGAAAAAATGTCACGCACAGTGGCGTGGGTGATTATTGCTGTGGTGCGGCATCTGGAGCGGTGTTTGGCTCAGAAGAAGCAGGTGTTTCGATGAGTTTGCCTTTCTCCGAAATTGATTTCAGCAAAGACTGTTTGGTTTCTTTACTGTGACGCAAAGATAGACCCACGTAGAAAGCTAGTGCCGCAAGAATCAGAAAAACCAATGTCATCACCAAGCCAATTGCTGGGTTCGGCGCTTGCAATTGAGGTTGCATGCCTGGGCGCCGCACGGGTTGTGGCCTTGGTGCTTGACGCTTGGGGGCCTCTTGAGGAAGCGTATCCTCGGCAATAATCGGAGATGGTGCGGATTGTTTTTCGCTGGCGAGAGCGGTTTTTTCTTCATCGGTCAAGGTGAAGTCAAATGCCACATCGCCGAGTTTCACGGTCATGCCATCGCGCAGAGGGATGATGGCCAAACGTGAGCCATCGAGTTTGGTGCCATTGGTGGAATCGAGGTCGCGGATTTGATAGCCTCCGTCGATGCGTTCCATGACGGCGTGGCGCACAGAGACGGAGCCACAGTTGATGGCGATGTCATTGTCAGAACCACGGCCCAGTTGCACGGCTTGGCGATCCAATTGAAAGCGATAGGGTTGTGGAGTTTGGTCCGAAACGGTAATGATAACACGTGGCATGATGAGGATACGGTGGTTTCACGGGATTTATAACGATTTTTTTTCGCCAAGGTAAATCCCAATTTTCAAAATCTCACTTTTCCTTGCTAGCGCATGAAAGTTGTCATCTCTCTAGATGGTATTTTGTCTCATGAGATGGCTGATTTTACTGATTCAGGGCATACTGCTCGCGGCGGCAAGTGGATTGACCGTGATGACCTGGAACATTCATCGCTGTGTGGGACCTGATGGAAAAATGGATATCCCTCGCGTGGCTGATTTCATTCGCAAGCAGAAGCCCGATGTGGTTGTGATTCAAGAAGTCGATCAAGGAACGCAGCGCAGTGAGGGCAAAAAACTAGCGGATGAGTTGGCGAAGTTGCTGGGTTGGAATGTGTTTTTTGGCAAAGCGATTGATTTTCAGGGTGGGGAATATGGGCAAGCGATTTTGTCGCCGATGCCACTGGAAAATCCGCGAATCATCCGACTCTCGGAGGAGGGTGAAGCAAGGATTGTGGTGGTGGCTGAGGTCATGCATCGCGGCGAACGATTGACCGTAGCGGGCGTGCATTTGGATGTTGGAGGTGGCGAGCGTCGAATGCGCGAGGCGAAGGTTTTGTTAGAAGATTTGGCCAAAATCAAAGGTCGCATTGTGGTCGCGGGGGACTGGAATGAAGAACCTGATGAGGGGGCAGGGGAACTGCTGCGCAAGTCGGGCTTTGTGATGCAGCCGAAAAAAGGTGCCGTGCATACATGTCCGGAAGATCAACCCAATGTGGAGATCGATCATTTCTGGGCACGTGGCTTTGAAAAGTTAGGACAAGCGCTTGTGCTAGAAGACAGCAAAGCGTCCGACCACCGGGCAGTGGTTTGCAAGTTTGCGGATTGACCGATTTTTGAGCTTTCAGCTTGCATTCAGGCAGGGGAGTAGAAAGGATTGGAGGCACGAAATGGCAACGTTTATGGAACTTTCGGATCGAATGCATCCGATGACGGTAAAAGAGCTGCAACAAGGTTTGCGACGCTCAAGTTTTATCTATCCATTTTTGGGCATTCATGTGCTGGCCATTGCTGCGATGGCGATGGAATTTGCGGGAGGCTCTGTGATGCGCAGTGATATCGCTGGCGTGATGAATTTGTCCATGTTGTTAGAATCGGGGCCGTTCTGGAATGTGGTGTTAGGAATTTGTGGCGTGATCATGCCATTGGGTGGTTTGATTTTGATGGGGCAGGAATTAGAAGAGGGGAATCATGAGTTGCTGCTTCTCACGAAGTTGAATCGTTGGGCGGTGGTGAAAGGGAAGTTTTTCATTCTGTGGTCGGTGAGTGCGCTGAGTTTTGTCTCGCTATTGCCTTATGTAGTGGTGCGATATTTCATCGGCGGTGTGGAGCTTTGGCAGGAGTTGATGTGTGGTGTTTCTGTCTTGGGTTGCTCGGCCGTGATCTGTGCTGGTGCGATCGGCGCATCGGCGTTTCAGCACATCGGCGCGCGCATCGGCATGATGCTGCTGTTTTTGGGCTCGGCGTT
>CANHKJ010000290.1 GCA_947460915.1 Verrucomicrobiia bacterium | reverse complement strand
TTGATATTGATTTTGGAAATGCGAGTATTGCGTTGGGAAGTGCTGGTATTGCTCAAGGCAAACAAATCTAACAACTGCGCAGCGCGCTGACCCTGTCGGTCAAATTTAGCAAATTCAGGGCGACCAATTGCTAACGAAAATCCACCACCTGAACCAGCTGAGGCAGTACCGCTAGTGTTCTCAATCATGGTCCATTGGGCGGGATCAAAAATATTTCCTAACTCGGCCGTCGAGATGAATGGACGATTCGCAATGAAGGCAGGAGACATCGAAGACTGGGTAACGGGCAGAGCCAATGTAGTCGGCAATGCTGTGTCAGTTTTCGGGACCGTTCCAGTCTTCGACTCAGAACCACGATCAGGCCAACGAGTGATTTTCACCTCGCGATAATTTTGATTCGATATGCTCGCCTTCAGTGCACGACCACCCCAATTACTATTTGCATCGTAGTTGTTAGGGAAAATGGGGACATTGATGTAGTGCGAAGCGCGCGGGTCGCCGTGTTGACCGATGCTGTGATCATGAGCAGGAGAGGCATTTCCCTTCCATTTGGCTTTGGTGGCCCCTGCTTGAAGTGTGCCTGTGGTGCGCGTCACACCGCCGCGCGCCCAATCGACTTGCTGGGCATTCCATTTCAATCGGTAAGTGCTATTCTTAGTTTCGGTGGGGAATTCCAATGAACTTGGAGGAAAGGCTCCTACAGGAAAATTGTAATCCTTAAAGCCGCAATTGCGCACAATGAATGCATTGGCTGGGATCGTCACTTTGATGAGAGGATGCGTGACGCTGGTGAAATTGGCCGTGGCTGCTGGTGGGATCTTGATGCTATGACGGTTGTCATTTTCTAACTGAAATTCTCCACTGATGCTGATGTTTGAGGGATTCCATAGCTCGACAAAGGTGGTCACGCGGATGGTGACTTGCCCATTGCTCGTGCCTGTCCATTCATAGAGATCGAAGAGCTCGTTGACAAAAGGATAGCTATCGACGCCGCGATAGCCCAGCCCCAAGGTCGGATTGGTGTCCACATCGACATAATCGATAATGCTCGCAGCGATGGTTTTGGTGTAATTTTCCGTGGGCAACAAGCCGCCTTTGCGCAGAGTGAAATCGGGCAAGTTGCGATCGATGTGGCTTGCGATTTCCTCGATGTTGCGGGTGGATACGAGCTGATCAAGCGGCAGTGCTTTTTTCCCGGCATCGGGGTAACCAAATCCATGGGGGATGAGCGGCGCGGCGATGACCTCGCGCGGGAGATCGTAAGTGAGGAAGGGTTCGATGAGTTTCGCGTTCTCTTCGGTAAGGAATTGCCTCACGCTGGCAGGGCTGCGGAGATTCGAACGTTGGGTGATGAGTACATCTTCTGGTCCTGCGCCATCTTTTTCTGCCGTTGGATTGAAAATAGTAAAGAGACCAAGCTCGCGAGCATCAAGGCCCAATTGCCTCACCTCAGAGCCTGCATAGGCCCCATCGATGCGGCCAGAGAGGTCTTCTGCCCACCAAGCATAGCGCATGCTGAAAGGGTCGTCTTTTTTGCCCATGACGACCCAACTCGCTCGGGGAACGGCAACATTTCCACGACCTACGCCAGCGATTTCTGCTGCATCATAGTCGTTGAGGGCTTCTTTGATAAGGCTAGTGTTAGGAACATTGCTGCCGCCAGTGATTTGCTTGAAGCCACTTGCGAAGGGAGACATGCGCCATGCTTTTTTCTGCGTATCATACTGCGCTCCAAAAGTGAAAAAATGCTGGGGCGGTAGAACTTTGCTGTCAGCGCTTGCATTATCGAACGCCACAGTAGGATCTTCCATGCGGAAAACCAGAGTGTCATCGCGATTGGCGATCGGACTGATGGTGCCGATGGCCTCGGCTAGGCCACTTTGCAATGCCATATCGGCGCGCGCGGCATCCGAGTACGAACGCGCCGTTTTGCGTTCTAACGTTAGCATGGACAATAACCCAATGAGCATGACCATCAGCCCAGCGACGGCAAGAACGCTCATCAGGAGAGCGAACCCGCGTTGCTGGCGCCGTTTTTTCCAAGCTGCATGAGAGGAAATGTTCATGGAGTGAGGGAGATGTTGTGAGTGAAACTGCGTATGGCTTCCCGCTGTTTGGGATCCGTGCTGGCGCTGAGGATAACCCAATCATCTTTGCTTGCGAAGCGTTGCGCTGTGGTATCGTCGATCAGATCTAGAGTGAGTTGCAAGCGCTCGGGCGCCTTGGGGTCTTTGGCCGTCCATTCGCGCCAATCGCCCGAATCATCGCGCAAAGTCGGCTTGATCATGAAGCTCACAACGTTATACACTAAGGGTTCGTCAGCGTTGGCATCGTAGGTGGGAAATGGTGCCGCTTCGCCCAGTGCGAGCAGTTTCTGGGTGTCCTCGGCACTCAGGGTGCGACGGAAAATTTTCGGTGATTCATGACGAGCATCGTCCTCGGTGACGGCAACATAATAGATCGTCGTCGCCAAATCCCCTTTGCTCGTATCTTCGTCCACACTGCGGGTGCGGGTGAAGGCGAATTCGACAAAACCAGCACTGGTCTCGCGATAGAAAAATCGAGTATCGCTGATGCGGGATGATAGATCATTTTGCAGGAAATGCAAAAACGCCCGCGTATCGGCGAGCGTGTTGACTTTGCGTTGAGACAGACGGTAGTTGGTACTCGATTGTCCGACGAGGGAAAACAGCGCGATCATCAACATCGATGTCACAACCATCGCGGTCATGAGTTCCACCACAGTGAAACCCCGGCGCCAAAGTAAGCGTCGCGTAGCGGGGAAAGCATTTGATGAAAGATGGACGGTCATGGTGCTGTTTGGCGGGGGATCAACACGATAAATGGATTACTATTGCGCTTCGAGCGTGGGGATTTCGCATTGTGCTCGACGGAAATGAAGACTTTGGAAAGGGAGTTATCGGCCTGATCTGCGGTGCTGGGAATCGCTGCCTCACCATGAATCGCAACCATGTAGTAAGCGTCTGGATTACTTGAGCCACTCGCATGGACTTCAGGATTGCCGGGGCCGATTAATCCTGCCGATTGATTGAATAACAAGACCAGTGGTTCTGCTTCAGAGGAAAATGCCGGAAACGCTGGTTTTGTCGGGAAATACGTATCAGGCAGACCGCGCCAAGCATCGATCAACTGCCGCTGAGTTTCCTTTGCGATCCATGCAGCACGAGTGTCCGCCTCCGAGTTGATGCGTGACTTTGATGCCGCCGATGTGGCCGCCAAAATCAACGGCACCGCCACCGCCACAATGCCAATCGCGATCACAGCCTCCATCAAGGTGAGGCCGCGGTGTTTGCGTCGGGGTGATGACAAGCTAATTCTCATTCGGCTAATGTCTGTCGGGCTCGGCCCGTGAGGCGATTGATCTGCAAGCGATCATACGAGATCTTACCGCCGTTTTTTTCGGTAGCTGTGACCTGCCCATTTGTCAAATTTCCTGCACCTAGTAAAATCTCGATCGCCTGATCTACCGGAGCTACGATTTGCCCCGATGGCGAAAAAATGATCGCTCTCGCATCAACATCCTTGCGATTCAGGCGGACGCGAAAATTTTCATCCACATCCATGATCGATGGCTTTTGATGACCGACACTGGATTGATCCATCACCATCATCGAGCCAGGTAGTTTTTCCCAACGCTGCAAAACCGACTTCACTTCATAGGCTCCCGGTTTCGCATCATTCGGGTCATCTTCCCATTTCATTTCCGCAATACCGAGCATCTTGCCCCCCACCTCTGGTCCAGCGTTGTAATTGGCAAAAAGCACCGCCGTGGCCTGCTGGGTAGCAATGGCGTGAGAGCGAGCTCGATTCAAATGCCCCTTCACCACCTCACGCGATGCCTGCCGCGCCTTCGTGCTCGATTTCATAAAAACCGGAGCCGCAGCGACCAACAATGCCGCCAAAATCACCATCAC
>CANHKJ010000289.1 GCA_947460915.1 Verrucomicrobiia bacterium | reverse complement strand
TTGGTGAAATGATAGGCCACATAGCAGAGCAAAAACACCGTAGAGAGCAACATCGCCGTGGTCGTGCAGCGACGATGCAGCGAGATGTTTCCTTGCTTGATCGCGACGATCGCCATCGCCAATGAAAGCGCAACAAGCGAGTTGAGAATCGCATGCACCAATGGCAAAAATGCCAGTGCATCACCCACATCAATACGCAACTCAGGCCGACGCATCAGGCCGACTAACACCAATACCAGCACAGTAACGACCCAAATGGTGAGACGCCATTTGCGATCTGCCTGTGCAGAAATTTTTCCGGTCAATTCGTTCATATCTCGTTGCAATTATTTTGCCAATTCGCGGCGGATGGTTTCATACATTTCCTGCTTCATGGTTTCATAGAGCGCAGGATTTTGCTTGCGAGCTTCAGCCAACGGCCACTTGCCCACGACTTCGAAATTTTTGTTCACCACGGCCAATCCGAGATCGTGCATGTATTTGCCATTGCTCTCGATATCGAGCGGATCGGTGCGCAATTTCACTTTGAAAAACTTCATCGTGCCTTCCATATACTCATGGGCCGTTTGCGTATTGTTCGTCGTGAGGAACCACCAATTGGAAGGATCGGCATTCAGCGCGCTGGCGTATTCCTTGAGTTTTTCGACATTGTCAGTCTCAGGATCAATCGAAATGCATGTGAGATGAAATCCTGGCTCTTTGCCAAATTCATCGATCAAGCCACGCAGCTCTTGACCATTGCGCATTGCGCAGTGAGGGCAGATTGCAAAAAATTCACCCACCACCCAGACCTTGCCTTTGAGCGATGATAGCTTGACGAGCTCGCCCGCTTGATTGGTCGCTTCCAGATCTTTTTCAATGGCAAAGAGAACCTCCTGCTTTTCGGATCCCCCATTCACAATCATCGGCTTTTCGCGCTCGATCAATCCGTTACGCACCCAAAATGCAGCGGTGAGAATGACAACCGAAACGATGGCGGTGAGTGTGTAAACGCCGATGATTTTAAGCTTCCTGTTCATAGCTGTTAGAATAAGGTATTAGGGCTCGCCCGAATTGACTTTCTCGTTGAGCAAAATATCGATGGTCTTTTCTAGGAGCAGTTTCATTTCCTCGACATTGCTGCGCTCCGTGCCCGTCTTGATGCCCTGTGCATCCCATTGCGCGGCTTTATCGAAATCAAAGCCCGTGACGAAAGGAGCACCGCCGCGTTGCTGAGGTACCACGGCTTTGCGCAATTTCATCTGACGATCAACAAGCACCAAGCTGGTATCGTAATCCCACTTACCCTCAACCTGATGAGGCAGAGTGCCGAGTTTGAACTTATCCTTGAGGTATTTGTGCAAAATGACAGGTTCCGTTGTGGCGAACCACCATTTGGGCAAAGAGGCATTCTGCGCTGCGGCGGCTTCAGACAGCACTGTGGCGGCACTCTCAGGAGCGCCGGGATCGATCACCATGCTGACGAAAGCCACATCGGGATTGTCGCGGTATTTTTCCGCCATCGCCTTGACCATCGATTGGGATAACGTGCATGACTCAGGCTGGGTGACACTTACCGAATTGACGATCCAAACTTTGCCTTGCAACGAGTCCAATCCCGAGCGCTGCCCATCTTGACGAACTACGGGGAGATTGTGACGCAATTCGCCAACGTAAGAAGGACGATCTTCCCGATTCGCATTTTTGGCAAAACGGGCATAGGCAGAAATGATTCCAATGCCGCCCATGATCGCGAACGCCGTCAAGATCAACGCAGTTCTGCGAAGTTTTTTTTCATCCCGTTCTACCGGAACCAGTTGGCCTGTAATTTTTCCCATGGGCGGGGAGAAAATAGCCGGATTCTGCCACAACGCAAGCCCCCACCGAAAAATCTTTCAAATCATCATATCGCGATGCGTTGATATATACTTGCCAAATGATCGACCATCCGCTAGCGTTTCGCCATGCCGCAACCTGACCCTACCGCTGAATTGACCGCCGCCTTGAAGGAACGCATTCTCGTTCTGGATGGAGCCATGGGCACAACCATCCGCACCTACGGATTGAGCGAAGAACAAGCTCGCGGTAAACGTTTTGCCGACAGCAAAAAGGACATTCTCAACAACGGCGACATCCTCACGTTGACCAATCCTGAGGTAATCGGCGACATCCATAAACGCTTTTATGAAGCCGGTTCGGACATTGTGGAGACGAATAATTTCTCGGCCACCTCAATTTCGCAGTCGGAATTTTTCGTCGATGACCCGCGCGAGCACGGCGGAAAAAAAGATCCAGAATTTTTCCAAGGGATCATCGAGGATTCGTTCCTGCGCGATTTGGCATGGGAAATCAACGTCGAATCGGTTCGTCTTGCCCGCAAGTGGGCCGACAACATCGGCTCCGACACAGGTCGCAAACGCTATGTCGCTGGTGCGATCGGACCACTCACGGTGTCGTTAACCAACTCGCCCGATGCGAATGACCCAGGCTTCCGTGTGATCACTTTTGACCAAGTGCTCGTCGCCTACAAAGAGCAAGTGCGTGCCTTGATCGAAGGAGGCTCGGACTTGCTGATGGTCGAGACGATTTTCGATTCACTGAATGCCAAAGCCGCACTCGTCGCGATCCAAGACGTATTTGCCGAGGACAAAATTTCGCTACCGATCATCGTCTCGGCTGCTGTCGGTCGCGGTGGCGAAACCATGATTTCCGCGCAGACATCGGAGGCCTTATGGAATGCTGTCGCCCACGTTAATCCGCTCGCGATTGGATTGAATTGCTCGCTCGGGCCCGACCTCATGAAGCCGTTTCTCGAGGAGCTTTCGAACTGCGCCACCACGCATATTTCCTGCTATCCCAATGCCGGCTTGCCCAACCCCTTGACGCCAACAGGCTTTGACATGACACCCGATGACATGAACCGCTGGCTGGCCGACTTTGCGAACTCGGGGCTGCTCAATTTTGCAGGTGGCTGCTGTGGCAACACGCCCGAACACGTCGCAGCCATCGCCAAAGCCGTGCAGCACGTCGCCCCTCGCCCTGTTCCTAGTCTTGGCTAACCAAATGAAATCAACGAACCGCAAAGTCGCTAAGGTCGCAGAGACGAACGCTGAGTTTCTCTCAATCAATTCCTCTTTTTCTCCGCGTTTTTCTCTAAAAACTCTGCATCTCTGCGTTTCGTTACATAAACATCACTAGCATGATCCATTCCGCCAAGACACTGAACCAACTCTCACACCAAGTTATCGCTGCAGCCATGGATGTGCACCGGGAATTTGGATGCGGCTTGCTTGAACGGGTTTATGAATCAGCTCTTGCTTACGAATTGAAACAACGCGGCATCGCTTTTGAAAGACAAAAACCTGTTCCCATTCGCTATAAAAACATTTTACTTGATGATGAAGGATTCAAAATGGATTTATGTGTCGAAAACTCAATCATCATCGAGTTAAAAACAGTCCCACAATTGCTGCCCATTCATAGTGCCCAATTACAAACATATCTCCGACTTTCCGACATGCGTCTTGGTCTACTCATGAATTTCAATGTCGTCCTTTTGAAGGAGGGCATCAAACGTGTGGTTCACAATTTTCCAGAAGACGAAACTACTTCTATTCAACTCTAATTTTCATCATGAATACCATTCCCCGCATCCTGCGACTTTCTGGCTCACAGCCATACAATCACACGCCCGACAAAAATTTCCTGATGATCGGCGAGCGCACCAACGTGGCTGGTTCGCCAGCGTTTGCGAAATTGATTCGCGCAGGAAAACTCGAAGACGCACTCGAAGTCGCGCGCCAACAAGTCGAAAACGGTGCCAACGTAATCGACATTTGTTTTGACGATGGACTCATTGATGGCAAGGCGATGATGGCGCGTTTCTTGCAACTTTTGCAAAGCGAACCTGACATCGCTAAGGTGCCGATCATGGTCGATTCCTCGAAATGGGAGATCTTGGA
>CANHKJ010000288.1 GCA_947460915.1 Verrucomicrobiia bacterium | reverse complement strand
TCACCGGTGGCGGGGATGATGTCGAACATCCGTGCTCCTGCTGCTGCCATCAAGCGCGCGCTCAAATCCTCTTTCGGGTCATCGAGCGTGCCGCTCAAATGCATGGGCGCCCACATCAAGCCGCGTGGTCCGGGTTGGAAAACGTCTTCCTCGGCACCTGGGATTTGCGCCAAAGTGCCAGGAGCTAGGCCAACTTGGAAATCGCCATTCATCTGATAAGGTTGTCCGGGCGCGGAGCGAGTGAACACGATGTTGCCTTCCATGCGAGCAAGGCCTTCAGAGCCAATGCGCACGTTCTTAAGAGTGATTATATCGCCCGACCAAGTAAAATCCGCCCGTGCTTCATGCAAGGACAAGGTGCGAAAACGAAGTGACTGCGAATAGGCGGCCAATTTATCCAAAACTGGTAGTGCGGTCAGAGTTCCTTGCAGGATTTGCACTTCGCCATTGACGATCGGACCCGTGCTGCTCGACTTCATCGAAAAGGATGCCTCGACTTTGCCGCTCAGACGCTGACGCCAATCGGGGGGCAGCACATCGCTGCATAAAACATCGCGCAGCGAGCCCTCGATTGCATAACTTTTCTGTTCCAAATTCGCTTCACCGCCGAGACTGAGGTGACCGGACTCATAGATGCTGAAATCGGAATCGTTGAGAAACAAACTGCCGCTTTGATAAATCAAGGGCATTTGCTCCAGACGCATCGGCGGAGCCCAAGAAAACGGCAATTGGATATCGCCGCCAGTGCCGCGAATTTTCGATTGGGAGAGCGATTCCATCGGCTCGATTTCCCAACGTGTTCCTCTCACCGTAGCCTCGCCCTCGGCGGTGATGACCTGCACATCGGAGTGATCGATGATTAAACGATCGGTCTCGACTTTTTTCGGAATCCAACGATCAAACCAAGGCTTATCTGAGGCGCTGGCATCGATCGGTGATTGCGCCGCAGTTGAATCCCCTACTCCGCCTGTGGGTGGTGTCGCCGTTAAATCCCACACCGCTTTGATTTTCGCTACGCGGCTGGGCACCACACTCCAAACACCGCGCGTGACTGCCGAGGGAACAATCCCAGTCTTGATTCCCTCGACGCGGATTTCTTTTGCCGAAGCCACACCCGCTGCATCGAAAGAGTCCATCGTCACATGAAATCCATCCCACCGCAGCGGGCTGAGCGCAGTCTCCGCTCGCAATGTTTCCTGGCTTTTCAACACGATTACATCGCGGAATTCGTTACTCGATAAATACTTGCGCAACCACATGTAGCCACCTACTGAGCCTACAGCGAGCAACACCAATAATGACAAGGCTAGGCGCAAGATCCACACGCCAAGCTTTGGGGATCGCGATGAGGATTTGCGGGATGTTTGATTGCGCTTCGAACGACGACTCATGCGCACAAGACTAATCATCTCATGCCATCTGGCAAGAAAGAACGCAGGCTCAGCAGCCTAACATTTCCGGAGTATTTTCTTCCTCATAATGCACCTTCCACATCGTTAGACCATCGGCAGGTGCGCAGTGATGACAGGTTATCGAAAAGGGCACATCGCCGGGATCGATGAACTGCAGTAGTTGACTCATCGACATTTTCCCTTGCGCCACAGCCACCGCCGCGCCCGTCATCAGTCGGACCATTCGATAAAGGAATCCCTCACCAGAAAACGTTAGCAAATACCCATCGTCGAGCGTTTGCACTGATGCCTGAGTAATTGTGCGATGAAAGTCCATGTCGTCCGTTTCATTGCCGCGCACCGCAGCGAAACAACGGTAATCATGTCTCCCCAAATAGCACGAGAGCGCATCGCGCAGGACATCGAGATCGAACAATTTCGGGATATGCCACGCGAGTCCCGCTTGTAAGGGCGGCAAAACGGGCAGCGTGCAAATTTTATACCGATAGGTTTTCCCTCGCGCATCGAAGCGTGCATGAAATGTAGGCAAAGCCTCCTCGCAGGCCATCACCCGTAACGCGGCGGGGATCTTGGCATTGATGGCTGGGAGCCAATTGTATGGGTTCATATTCAGATGCTCGGGTGCATCGAAGTGGGCGACCTGCGCCTCGGCATGAACTCCTGAATCCGTGCGCCCAGCGATGTGCAAGCGGATCGGCATTTTCGCCGTATCTTCAAGCGCTTTTTCTAACACATCCTGCACCGTATTCCCGTGAGCCTGCGATTGCGATCCAGCAAAGGCACGACCGTCATAGGCGAGGGTTAATTTGATTCTCATCGCAAAAAACCATGTCGTAGAAACAGAAATCCGCCAACAAAAAAACGACCACCCGAGAGATCGGATGATCGTTATTTTTCGAAAATGATGAATGCTTATTTTTTCAGCAAGTCACGAATCTCGGTAAGCAAGACTTCCTGAGCGGTCGGCGCGGGAGCTGGAGTCGGAGCCGCAGCTTCCGCTTTCTTCAGCTTGTTGATCGCTTTGACAACAAGGAACATCACGAAAGCGACGATCAAGAAATTGATGCCAATGGTCACGAAGTTACCCCAAGCGACTACAGGTCCAAGTTTTTTCGCGTCAACGATAGCAAGTCCAGTAGTAACTTTATCAGATAGAGGGATGTAGGAGTTTGAAAAATCTACCCCGCTGCTAATTTTAGCAATGAATGGCATGATCAGATCCTCAATAAAAGCACCGGAAAACTTCGTGAACGCGGCCCCCATGACAAAAGCCACGGACATGTCGATAAGGTTGCCTTTCAAGGCAAATTCTTTGAATTCTTTAAGCATAATTTGTATTTGTTAATAATCTGTTGTCTGCGGATTATTATTGCATAAACTGCTGATTTGCAATGAAAAAAATTTCATAGCGAGTAGAAAAACATGCAATTTTTCTCATGGTCAGCGCTCGTAAATCTGCTACACAGGTCCTGCATATGCGCAATTTTCCTAATTCTTTTCAAGTCCGCACCCTGTGGAATGCCGCCACGGGTGTATCAATCCTCATACTAGGATTGCTGACTGTTGGCCTCATTTGGCTCGTCGGCAAGCTCTTCGGATTTCTCCAACCCGTGCTGATTCCGGTCATCGTGGCAGGCATCATCGCCTACTTGCTGGATCCCGTCGTTCGTCGCTTGCAACGGTGGAATTTTTCCCGACTCAAGGCCGTAGTAACAGTCTTCATTGGGATGCTGGTAGCAATGTTATTGCTTGTGCTCGCGATTCTACCCGGTGTCAATCAAGCACGCGCCGTCATTGCTGAGGAAATCAAAGCAAAGACCGCAACTAGCGCTGTAAGCGCTGATGGCGGAGAAGATGCTCAAGGTCCAAAAGCTGGTGGTAAGAATTTACCATCCTACCTCCACGAGATGCAGCAGAAAAACAATGGAAACCTTATCGGTTGGGCGCTCACTGAGGTCGATGATCAAGGGGAAATGATCAGTCCGACGCCCAAGGCAAAAACTCCAGTAACTCTCGACTTTTTCTGGGACACGCGCATCGGTCGCATCCTTTTCAATTACAAAAGCCACATCTGGCAATGGACCACCGCAGGCACATCCAAAATTCTCGGAACTCTCGGATTTCTGTTAGGCTTGGTAATGGTCCCCATCTATCTCTTTTTCTTCCTCAAGGACTCCACCAGCATCGAACAAAACTGGCACGAATACGTTCCGCTCAAGGCCTCGCGCTTCAAAAATGAACTCGTCGATACTCTCAAGGAAATCAACGGTTACCTGATCTCTTTCTTTCGCGGTCAAGTACTTGTCGCCTTCATCGATGGCATACTCGTTGGCATCGCACTTACCTTCTACGGACTCCCTTACGGTTTTCTGATCGGTGTTTTTATGGCGATGCTTGGAGTCATTCCCTATATTGGCAATATCCTATGCCTCATCCCCGCTTGCATCATTGCATGGTTTCACGGCAACAACGCCACTCCTTTTGGGCTCGAAGCTCTTCCATACACTGTTGGCGTTGTAATCATTTTTGTTGTAGTGCAG
>CANHKJ010000287.1 GCA_947460915.1 Verrucomicrobiia bacterium | reverse complement strand
GGAACCAGTTCGCACAATTTCCGCGCCATAGGTAAATCCTCACGACACAACAAATTCTCCGTGCGCATCATTAACCAGCAATGCATCAACATCGGTGAATCCGGTTGTTTTTTCATCAACGCTTGGATCATCTCCTGAGCCAATTCCTGCTCAGGCTTGGGAGAGCCGTATTCGTCGAATCCTGCTCGGCGGAAATAGGACTCAAAAAGTTTCGCCTGCACGTCGTTGGGGAATTTTCGAGACACTTGGCCAAAAGCATCGGCTGCTGAGAGCGGACCTTCTTCTAGTAATTTCGTCAGTGCATACACATAACCTCGCTCCAACTCGGATCCCACCTTGGCATCCACCAGCGCAAGAGTGCGATCTACCGCCGCAATGCGCACTTTAATGAATTCACTATCCGCGCCAAGTAAGGCAAATGTCACCCCGAAGTTTGCCATCAAGCAATCGGGATCAAGCTTAAGCGCCTCCACAAAATGCCGATAGGCTTCAAAGTCCCATCCTCCATGGATCAAGTTCAGCCCCTGCAGCACATGAGCCTGCGCCTTTTCATCCTTCGAGCTGATCGCCAAGCTTATGCCGCTCGAGAACTGCCGCATCTGCGGAGCCGGCAACTTTGCCAACTTCGGCAGGATTAAATCCTCCACCGGTGACATCTCCGCAGCCACGGCAATGGGATAGGAAAAGATCGAGACAAGACTCAGAGCTACAGCTAACAATCGCATGCGCCAATCATGACCGAAATTTTTCATCCTCCAAGCAAAAATCACGCTCGCCTTGATCCAGTTCCCTGATATACTACGCCCATGGTCTTGGGAGTCATAGGATGTGGAAAAATGGGATCAGCCTTGGTCACAGGAGCTGTACGCTCGGGCATGATAAAACCCGAAGCAGTCTATGGTATGGATAAAATCCCCGCTGCCGTCAGCCATTTCACAGCAGAAACCGGTGCCCACGCTTGCGATTCGCTCGTGCAATTGGCCGCGGCTTGTGAGACTTTCCTCCTCGCCACCAAGCCTCAAGACGTCGGCCCCGTGCTCAAGGATCTCGCCCTTGCACTCAATGGGAAACCCGCTTTGGTCATCTCCATCGCCGCAGGTTTGAAAATCGCCACGCTCGAGTCCTACCTCCCAGAAAACGTTCGCGTGATCCGCACCATGCCGAATACCCCAGCCCTCGTCGGACAAGGTGCTTCGGCCTTTTCTCCCGGTAGTCGCGCCACAGCAGCGGACTCTGTCGCCACTTCGGCACTGCTTTCCTCAGTGGGCCTTGCTCTTGAGGTCAAGGAATCCTTGCTCGATGCCGTAACTGGCCTTTCCGGCTCAGGACCTGCTTACGGATTTTTGATGATCGAGGCCCTCTCCGATGCAGGCGTTCGCTGCGGACTTCCCCGTGCCGAAGCGACACAACTCGCAGCACAAACACTTCTCGGTGCTGCCACCATGGTACTCCAGACTGGCATGCACCCCGGCGCACTCAAGGACATGGTCACCTCGCCCGGCGGCACCACCATCGCCGGCCTCGCCGCACTGGAAAAAAACGGCCTCCGCTTTGCTCTCATCGATGCTGTCACCTGCGCCACCGAACGCTCCATTGAACTCTCCAATCCAAGCTAAACACCATGATGCCTTCTCATACATTCTTATTGCCAGTTCTTTGCAGCGCCGCATGCCTACTGATCTCATGCGGATCTGATGTCGATGATGCCCCACCCCTCATCGGCACAGTCCAAGCATCCTCGGGCCCTGCCGCCGCACTCTACCAAAAAGCCCAAGCCTCCGACCAAGCGGGCGATGCAAAAAAAGCCATCAAACTCTACAAAAAAAACGCCGACCTCTACCCGACTTCACATGACGCGCCCAGTGCCCGATTGCGTCAAGCGCAGTTGCTTGAACAACGCGGCGAGCAAGTCGATGCCTTCGACGCCTACAGTGATTTCCTCCAGCGCTACCAAGGTAGTAGCTTCTACTCCCAAGCCCTCGCCCGCCAATCCGCCATCGCCAAGGCTGCCACCCAAGGCGATGTCAAATCAGGCTTCATTTTTGGATCGAAGCTCGATACCGGAAAACTCGTCGGCATGCTTGAAAAAGTACGCGATTCCGCCCCTCAAGCCAACACTGCTCCCGCCGCTCAATTCCAGATCGGCGAGGTCTATCAAAACAAAGGCAAAGCCCCCGAGGCCATCGCCGCCTTCCGCAAACTCACACTCGATTGGCCCGATAGCCAACAAGCCCCCGAGGGCCAATACCGTATCGGCGTGATCCTCGTCGAGGAAGCCAAACGCGGCAACCAAGACATGGGCAATCTCGACCGCGCCCGCGAGGCCTTCGAGGACTACCTCTCACGCTATCCCGGCCGTGCTCGCGCCAACGATGCCCGCCAACAAATCGCCGCCCTCGGCAGCCAAGACGTGCAACGCTCCTATGATGTCGCCGAGTTCTACCGGCGTAAGGGCGACTCCGAGTCCGCACGCTTCTACTACCGCGAGGTTCTGAAAAAACATGGATCTGGTCCACTGCACGATAAAGCACAAATGGCACTGCAATCCCTTCAGTAATCGACTTTACAAATCGCCACATGAACGCCTCGCCTATCTTCCACCGCCTCGCCCTACTCGCGCCGCTACTCTGCCTCGGCTTCGTTAGCATTTCTTGCACTGGCTACCAACTCCAGACCGGACGCCCTCAAGCACTGACTCATGTGAAAAAAATCAGCGTTCCTTTGTTTGAAAACAAAACCTTGGTCCCACGCGGTGAGATACTAGCCACCAATTCCGTAGTCGATGCCATCACCAACGATGGCACCTACCACATCGCCACTCTCCACGAGGCCGATGCCGTTCTTGAAGGGACCATGGAAACCATCACCTACAGCCAAGTTCGCTCTACCCGACTCGATACCCTGCGCTCCGAGGAAATGGAAAATACCGTCACCCTACACTGGCAGCTTCTCGATGCCAGCACCCGCAAGATCCTCAGCACCGGCAAAGCCACGGGATCCTCCCGCTTCGCCATCGATGCCAACCAACAAACCGCGCGACAAAATGCCCTGCCCGATGCCCTGCAACGCGCCGCTACCCAAGTCGTCGGACGCCTGACCGATGACTTCTGATTCCACCATAGCACGTGCCCGCTTTTCGCTCATTCCTACGCCCATCGGCCATCGGGATGACATCACTTTGCGCGCCCTGCAAACCCTCCGCGATGCCGACTGCATCGCCTGCGAGGACACCCGCCATTCCTCGCCACTGCTCCAGCACCACGGCATCCAGAAGCCGCTCATCTCCCTGCACGAGCACAATGAGGTCCGCCGCATCCCCGAGCTGCTCGATCGCGTCCGCAACGGCGAACACATCGCCGTCATCACCGATGCCGGCATGCCTGGCATTTCTGATCCCGGCTACCGTCTCATCCAGCGCTGCATCGAGGAATCCATCCCCTATGAGATCCTCCCTGGGCCCTCCGCCGTGCTCAATGCCCTCATCGGCTCGGGCTTTCCTTGCCACGCCTTCTCGTTTGGCGGATTTCTCTCCGTGAAAAAGGGCAAACGCGCCCAGAACCTTCAGGCCGCGCTCGATTCCGGCCACACCCACCTGTTTTTCGAGTCCCCTCACCGCCTGATCTCCACCCTGGAAATCCTCAGCCAACTCCAGCCCCTCGCCCGCGTCTGCGTCGCCCGTGAGCTTACGAAAAAATTCGAGACCTACCACCGCGGCACTGCCGCCGAACTCTTCGCCCACTTCTCCAAGCATTCCCCCAAAGGCGAAATCGTCCTGCTCGTCCACAGCTCCGATGGCTCCGCGTATTTTTCCGAAAATAGCACCGATTCTATCGAGCTCGACGAACCGTAACTCCTCAGCCACTCATCCGACCCATGCTTTCCTTCTCCACCTGCTGGAACAATGGCCGCCACACCGATGGCGAGGCCATGATCGATGAAATTCTCGACCTCG
>CANHKJ010000286.1 GCA_947460915.1 Verrucomicrobiia bacterium | reverse complement strand
CCTGCGCGAACCAAAGCCTTTGTGGAGACGGTGGACATTTTCCCCACGCTCAGCGAGATGGCTGGGCTGCCGATGCCTGCTGGGATCGATGGTGTAAGCTTCGCAAAAGTGTTGCGCGCACCGGAAACGGCGGCACGTGAGTCGATTATCCACGTGTTTCCTCGCAACAAACTGTTAGGCCGAGCCATTCGCACCGCTCGCTATCGCATGGTCGAATGGAAAGTGCCCGGAGCCGAAACATCCACTGCCGAATACGAGCTGTATGATTACGAAAAAGATCCCCTCGAGACGAAAAATCTCGCCGCCTCACAGCCGGAGGTTCTTGCCACGTTGAAAGCCATCCTCGCTACGCATCCCGAGGCCAAACCACAGCTCAGAATTGGCAATCAAGCTCCCGCTGCACCTGCGGGCAAGCCTCATCAAGATCGTGGCGCGATGTTTGACCGACGGGATCTGAATCAGGACAAAAAATTAACGCGCGAAGAATTTCTCGCCAATCAGCCTGACCCCGCAGCCGCCCCAGCGCGATTTTTGCAGTTTGATAAGGATCAAAATGGCACCCTGACGCGCGAAGAATTTGTCAGCGGAGGGAGATGACGCCCCTGCATGGCGGTGAAATAAGCGAACTGGCCTAGGCGTATGGGTTCAAGCCCATCCGCACCGCCGCCATGAATCGCATCTATTCCCTTGTTCGCTTCGCCCTGTTTTTTGTCGCGAGCTCATTGCTTCAGGCCGCGCCAGTTACCATCGGCAAGCCATCAATCCTTTCCTTGCGCTTCGCCGCTGATGGCAGGCCGCAATCATTCCAAGCGGCGGGCAAGGAATTTCTCGATACTCGCAACCCCGGTGCAGGCTTCACCTTGCAGGGCAGTGATTCCTCACGTCCTGGCTCTGTGGAGTTTCCCTTCAAAGATGTATCCTTCGATGGCAAGCAGTTGGTGATTTCCCTCACGCCGAACAGTCGCGTCACCTTTGATGTGAAAGCGACCGATCGCTATCTGGCATTCCGCATCAGTAGGGTGGAGGGCATTCCCCGTAAGAACCTGCTGTGGTTGCGTCTTCAGATGAGCCTTAGCGATGGCGTGAAAGTGCTGCCGCTCGACTCGATGACGCAAGTCCGACACGGCGCTCGTGAAGTGAGTTTTCCCTGGTTGTGGAAACGTCAGGATAAGCTGCCGATGGGCGGATTTGCTCTTTACGCCCCAACCTCGCCGGAGGATGAGGATGAAACCCTGCTGCATCTCTGGACCAGCGAAGGGCTGCCGCACCCGAAAGTTGCTGGCGAATGGAATATCGACACTGCGCGGAAATGGTTGGCGGACTGGCAACGGAGTTTCGCCGATCAAAGCCAGATGCTCATCAGCGCCTCTAGCAACCAAGAACTCTATCAGCTCGCCGACTACGCCGCGACTTTGGACATCAAACGCATCTACATGCACACCGACACCTGGCGCGGTGAGTATTGGCCGAAAAATTTCAGTTTCCTCCATCTCAACCCACAGGTATTCCCCAAGGGCGAGGCGGACTTCAAGGCTTT
Source organism: Verrucomicrobiia bacterium (assembly GCA_947460915.1). Taxonomy (GTDB): domain Bacteria; phylum Verrucomicrobiota; class Verrucomicrobiia; order Verrucomicrobiales; family Akkermansiaceae; genus UBA956. The sequence goes on along the minus strand of CANHKJ010000286.1, from coordinate 2,417 downwards.
TTCTGACTATGCTCGCAGCAAGGGCATCGGCCTCACGATCCACACCGTGAGCTGCTCGATCGCCCCGAACGATCCCGATTATGTCGTGGGAAAAGTCGATCCACGCCTTGCAAAGTGGATCGATGGCACACTCGTCGATGCCATTTCTGAAACCGACAAGGTCCTTCGCTTTCGCCCGAATCCTGGCCAAGAGTGGCCGCTGATTTTGGACCGTCCGATCACTGGTCCCTCGCACGTCGATCCATGGAACGACATCCGTGCGATTCGGATCGGCAACGAATTGATCAACGTTGGGCAGTTTGCCGACACCGACAAGGACGTGTGGACCCTTCGTGACTGCACCCGCGGTCTCTATCAGAATGGCGCAGCGGCGCATCCACCAGGCACAGAAGTTGTCGGCCTGATCCGCCCCTACGGTCAGGTTTTCACCGCCGACAATGACAGTTCCCTCGTTGACGAACTCGCAGAACGCATCGCCGGATTTTACAACAGCAACAACATCATTCACGTTGAGCAGGACGCTGGGGAAATTCACACCGTCAACCACGCCTGGGGATACGCTCGATTCGCCGAAGCGGTTTACACTCGGCTCGAGCACCCGGTCACGAGCTACAACTCCGGAGGCTCAACGATGCCCTGTCAGTTCGAATACCGATTCCATAGCTCCAAGGCCGTGCTTGCAGCGCGCAAGCAGGTGCTCGTGCCACTGACGCTCGGGCGCAACGGCCGCCAAGCCACCGGACCCTACGAACTGTTTTCATCGGTCGGCAAGGAAGCCGCCGCAGGCAACCGCAGCATCGGCATCCAAAAACCAGAGCCGATGTTCGGCATCTCAACGGACATTCTCACAAACCACGGACTTGCCGGACTCGCGGCCGACACGGTGAAAAGCTGGAAACAGGTCGCGTCCCTGCTTTCCGCAGAGCAATGCACTGCGATCCAAAAAGCGGGCGACGAAGTGATTCATCGCGCCGAACCAGCCGACGGCGGATTTGCGGTCACACCGCTGCGCATGCTGTCGCGCCCAGGCATCGACATCGGTTGGCATCAAGGCAGTGAGTTTGGCCCGATCGTTCCGCGCCAGTATGTTCGCCCTATCGAGTCTCTGCGCGTTCATAATCCATGGAGCCAGCAAGTACCGGAATTCGTCATCCGCGTGATGCCAGCGCTCGGCGGAAAGGCTGCCACCGCAGAAAACGTGAACAACGCAACATCTAACAAAGATCAGTCGCGCATTGACGACTACAATACGGGCACCGGTCAAAAATCTTCGGATCAGAAAAATGTCACCGCCTCAAACAACATCGCGATTCAACCGATCGCTTCCGCAATGCAGGAGACTGGCGATCACCGCTTCTCCGACACCGATCACGGCCTGCGCATCGAATTCGCGAACCCGCGTGGCGAAGCCATCGATAACCCGGAAAAACTTCCGTTCTGGAAACCATCGGGCTCGATGGAGCACGCTCGCGGCATCGGACTCACTATCACGGGCGATGGCAGCAACGCGATCCTCGTTATTCAGACCGAGTGCGCTGGGCCGCGCGACTACATCGTCCCGCTCGATTTCAAAGGACCTCGCGAAATCGTCATTCCCTGCGGCGAAGTCTCATGGTCCGACCGTCGCTGGGGTTGGCGTTTTTCGACCAAAAACTCGCGCTATGGAAACCTAACACGTGTTAGCATCGGCCTCGGAAAAGTTCCGCCGCAAACCCATGTCGATGTTGTCGTCAGCAACCTGCGGCTCTTACCTGAAAGCCCAGTCGTGCTTCGCGATCCTATCATCAGCATCAGCAACGGTACCCTGCAAATAAGCGGTGAAGTGCGCAGCGATTCCTACCTGTGGTATCGCGGTGGCGACACGGTCGGCGTCTATGATCTCAACTGGAAACCACTCGCCCCATTGCCTGTGATCTCAAAAAATTTCACCGCGCCGCAAGGGGACATGGATCTCAAAATCTCCGCGCCGGATATCGATCCATCCGTGTGGTTTGAGTGCCAGTTTTTCGTCAAAGACTCGCCGATGATTGTCAAAAATCTTGGCAAATGAATCCTATTGGCCTACCAAGAAGTAGCTCTTTGACAGGAGTTGTCGAAATGATCTCCATGAAAGTTGTTTCTGCTTGTCCCGTATAAAAATGCTCACTTGTGACCTATGCGTGCCTTACTCCCTATTTTTTTGTTTTTGCTCAGTCCGCTTTTGTTGTCGGCGGCTTCGCCTGAAAAGGTGGGGTTCAATCGTGATGTGCGGGCGATTTTGTCAGAAAATTGTTATTACTGCCACGGGCCCGATGAGAAGCATCGCGAGGAGGATTTGCGCTTGGACATTCGCGCTGACGCCATCAAGGCCGGCGCCATCGTTCCGGGAAAACCGGAGGAAAGCGATCTGATCGCGCGCATTTTCACCGACGATGAGG
>CANHKJ010000285.1 GCA_947460915.1 Verrucomicrobiia bacterium | reverse complement strand
GCATAATAAGCTCGCCCCCCCAATGAATCGGTAGCACCGACCGAAATCGTATGAATCGAGTTCGCATATCCATCATAGTTCGAGTTATCGCCCACGTCTCCTCCATTTCCCGCAGCCCAAAGAATGATCGTCCCCTTGCCACCACGCCCCGTGGAAGTAGCATTTTGCAGCGCAGCCTTGGTCAAAGGCCCAGGCTCTTCTACAATAGTTCCCGTATCATTCGGTCCCCAACTGTTGGACAAAATCGGAATCAAGCTGGGCAAATAACTCATCGCTTCAGCTTCTTGCGCATCAGTCACAGAAGCGGCAATCAAACGCATACCCACCAGAGTTGCATCGGGCGCGGCACCAGATACACCGAGCGAGTTATCCCCCTTCGCCGCTGCATTTCCCGCGCAGGCTGTGCCATGGTCGTCTCCTGTACTTGGATTCGGATCAGCATCATTGCCGTTCCAGTCCTTGTCGTTTGTTGTATCCACATTCACACTCATATCAGGATGAGCCGTTTGCAATCCATCATCGACGATACCTATGCGCACGCCCGCACCCTTAACGCCACCTGAGCCACCATAATTCCATGCACCTTCAATGTTCATATGGGTGCGCACCGAATTACTATTTTTATAGTGCCATTGATCCACGATCAGAGGATCATTAGGCATTGCACGTAACGCGCGTTGTGAGGCTAACAAAACATCCGCCGTGGCAATGCCTTGCTGCTCACGGAGGCTCGCCATCACATCAAGCGCGGCAAATGGATCGGCCGCTGACAAAATGACCCATTCGGGAGCATACGCAGGTCGGCTTTTCATCGTCACGCGATACTTCGCCGTAAGCGAACGCGCTAGGTTCTCGTCAGCCTCTAGGCGCAATTCATTCGTCACCAATCGACGAGTCGCAGCCGTGCGAAGCTGATTCTGCAGATAGGCGACAGGAAATACTCCCCTCGCCGCAGAGAGTTCACTCAAACGCTGCGGTAAGGTTTCCCGCGTTGCAGGCGGTTGCAGCTTTGCCACCGTTTCTTTACCCTGCTCATCACGCAAAACCGCTTCATCCAGCGCCAACACAATCGCTTCTCGATCCGCCCCTGAGCCGATGGAATAAACAGTATCATCGTTCACTACAGCCTCCTCAATCGTTCGCTTCTCAACACGATCCGTCACCCCACTCACCTCAAGACTTTCAAAATTGTTCTGTTTTTCAGCAGATGATGGAACCAGAACCCGCTCAAACGCGACATGACCAGACTCCCGCAACCAGAGAACTCCGGTAATCAACAACAAAACCAAAAACAACACGGTCAGAACAGAGAGGGAGCGCTTCATACAAGTTGGTGAAAAAACTTAAAAAAACGATAACAAAAAGCAAGCATCATACCAGCAACAAAAGAAACGAAAATGTTGCACATCAATGACTTGCATTACTTGAACCCCATTTTTTCTCTTTCTTAACCGATCAATGTGCACTTATGGTAAAATGCCAATTTCCGCAGCGCCCGCGTAGGGCTTGCCAGCAGCACCAGCATTCGAAGTGAATCGAAAAAATCTCGCTTGCTGTTTCTCCGAGAACAATTCGGTCCTGAGCGATGGATCATTAACGAGATTGCCAAAGTGAAATGCGATCGGTGAACTCCACGATTTGCCATCTTTGCTGAATTCTATGGTCCCACGCTCGACCATGCTATCGGGCACTTGTCGATCTTGCCTTGGTAAGTAGGTGAAACCACCAACCGTTACCTCGAGGCCCATGTCAACGGTGAGATGATGCGGGTGGTTCGTAACGGGCTCATTCCATGAGCTATGCCAGTAACTTTGTGTATTACCATCGATCGCTTTTGCCGCCGCATAGGTGGCATCGTGCTCGCTACTGCACTCCACTAATTTCCAAGAAAACGGCGAAATGCCCAATCTTTGCTCAGCGATCGGTCCCATGCGCTCACCCAGCACCGCACAAGCTTTGAGCAGTCCACCTTGCGATAGATCAATTGCTTGCTCATAGCGAGGCGAACGCGCATGAGGTGCACTGCCATCAGTCGTGTAAACAAAATGCACCGAGTTTGATGGATCGCCCTGACCATGAGGTTTCCAGGAAAAACCGGCAGTCTGCGGCAAGGATATCATCACTTTGCCCGCGGCATTGCGCCCGATCAATGGTGCAGGCAAGGGCGCCGCGTAATGATAAACTTCCAAGCTAGCCAACGCAGGAGCCATCCGCGCCTTCATCACGCGCAAGCGAATGCGTTCGGTTTTCACTGCTGGAAAACGCAAAATTTTGCGAAAGCCCACAGTCTTCCCCTTTGCGACTTCTTGCCACTTGCCATCAAGCCATACATCCACCGCATGCTCCGCGATGCGTTGACCGACTTTCTCCACAGCCTCGCGCACCACCACGCGGTTGATTTCTTTCGCCGAGGCCAAGCGTATTTCAACTTCGCAGCTCGTTTCTTTTGCCTGCCAAAAAGTTGTTAGATCATAATCTAACAAATTCTCTTCTGTCGCATTCGCTCCTTTCATCAAATCACGATTCCCATACGTCGACTCGATTCGTCGCCCCACTTCCTCTAGACAAGCCACATCGCGCGCGGAAAACAAGCCGTGATTGTTCGGTGGCACGTTCAACAAAAACACACCGTTGCCGCCTGCACCACGCTCATAAATGTCGAACACATCATCTGCGCTGCGCACACTTTGTTCATGCTCGTTGCGCCAAAACCAACCAGCTCGAATAGACGTATTTACTTCGGGAATCAGATAATACAGCGACTTAGCCGGATACTTTTTCCCATAGACCTCATACTCCTTTTGCACGATCAGCGCGTCCGATGCCACATCGTCCTGAGGCCGATCAACACCACTTTCTTCTACCGATGATACCGTCAACACATTCCACTCCGCCTCACGGGTGCCGCCCGCTTCATTGCCACACCAACGCACATCAGGACCGCCAAAAATCACCGCTTCAGGTGCCAACTGACGGATCAGCGAGAACCATTCCTTTTTGATGTATGTCTGCCCACCTTTTTGTTTGGGATGCGCCCCATCGAACCACACTTCATGGATCGGACCATACTCCGTGAGCAATTCGTAAAGTTGATTCATGAAATATCGGTTGTAATCATCCGCTTCCACTGCAATCACTGGTGCGTCCTTCGGTTTATCCGAGCGCACTTGAGTCGGGTCCGATAAAAATGTTTCCACAGCAGTAGGAATCTTCGTGGCCCGTGGCTTACTGCCGTTGCCATAGAGCCCCTTGGCGCTTTCCATTTGATACAAATCCGCAGGCGAAAGATACACGCCCAATTTCAGCCCATGCTTGCGACAAGACGCGACAAGATCTTTCAACACATCTCCCTTGCCATCGCGCCAAGGTGTCGCGCGCACCGAGAACTCTTGGTTGTAGCGAGTCTGCCACAAGCACAACCCATCGTGATGTTTCACCGTAATCAACATCAGCTTCATGCCCGCCGCTTTGGCCACCCGACACCATTGATCGGTATCCAGCGTATCGCCGGGATTGAACAACTTCGGATCTTCCTGGCCACTCCCCCATTCTTTCCCCGTGAAGGTATTGATGCCAATGTGGATAAAACAAGTAAAGTCGAGCGAGAGAAAAGCTGATTGATTCGGCGATGGCACAACCTGAGAAGCAAGCTCGATGATTTCTGCCGACGTAGCCCGCTCAGGGATCGGCACCTCATGCACATACGGTTGCGACATCACAAACGAAGCGCAGGAAAAAAAAGAACAGAGAAATAGAATGGATTTCATTTTACTTACCAACAATGCCAATCCCCCCGCTGGGTGTCAAATGAATCCATGAGTGATTTCGGCAGGCGAGTGCAGAATCACGCTCATGCACATCCATTCAATTACTCCTTAGCCTTACCCTTGGAAAAAATCAGTAAAGGTGACATGATGAATGCCCACACCTACGAGAGCATTGAGGACATCGAGCACGCGTTGCTGCGCGGTCATCT
>CANHKJ010000284.1 GCA_947460915.1 Verrucomicrobiia bacterium | reverse complement strand
TAGTGCACAAAAAATCCGTATTTCATCCGCTTCCAACGCTCACGTACAGAGAGACCCGTGTCCTTTACGACAAGGATTCCACCGGAGATGAATGCCGATTCAAAGTCGGCTTTTTTCGCAGCCACTGCGCCCTTGCCGCCCCATGTTCCGGGAGCTTGTTTTTCATCAGAGAAAAACAGCGCATCGCAAGGAATGGAACTGTTAGGTGGTAATTTCAGCCCTGCACCTTCGGCGAGGTTGAAGCGAACTCCGGGAGCGATCGTTGATTTTGTTAAATCGAGAATTCCTTCTTGCACGGTGATGATGCCCGTGAGTTTGAGCTTGGATGTAATGGTGAGCGTGCCGGCTCCCGTCTTGACCAAACCACAAGCAGCACGCGGCTCGATAATCGGTTTTTCCCAAGTCATGCCAGAGGCTGCGACGTCCGCTTTAAAAATCGAGAGAACTTCCCAAGTCGGTTCGGCGGCAGCCAATTGCCAAACACCAGCGATGAAAGGAAGAAATTTGAAAATGGTATGCATCGTTGTGATTAAGGAGTTGTTGTAGAGATACGCACGAACAGTTTACTTTCTGACGCCAACGATGGAGAAATACTGACTGCGACCGATTCAAGATCCGTTCCAGAAATGGAGGTAACGGCTTCCGTCGCACTTGCATCATGAATAAAATTTGTTAGATTGTTTGATGTCCACACCGTGTAGTTCAATCCCGTGAGTGAACGCTTGCGGCGGGTGTAGGTGAAAATTTTATTAGCCGGAGTTACTTGGAGAGAGAGTGGATTTCCTGATGGTGCTGTGGGATTTTGGCCGAAGGCGTATTCGGAAAAATTGTTCATTCCATCTTGATCGTCGTCGCCATTCATGTCGCCGCTGATGTTGTTTGCGGATTTCCATGAAGCGTAGTCAGACGGTGGCCCGTTGATTACAGTCAGTGTGCCTGTGCCAGTGATGAAGCCATTGCTATTGGCCGAGGAATAGACACCGGGAGCTTTGCGGACACCGCCGAGCCATAGTTCATCAATCGTATCAGTGCCAGTGTAGTTCAGATGAAGGCTGGCACCGCTAGCAACGATCACATCAGCAGCATTGGCGAGATTGGAATTGTTTGAACCATTTCCTAATCGCAATGTGCCAGCATTCACCGTGGTGTTGCCATCGTAGCTATTGCTGGCTGTGAGAGCCATGGTTCCATCTCCATTTTTGATGAGACTGGAGGCAGGAACCCAGTTGACTTCGGGATATTGATCGGAGAGGACAGCATTGATTTGTAAATCTGTAACTGACGCTCCATCATTAACGTGGAAGCTGTGATTCGATCCACCATCAGAGCGCATAACGATATTACCGTTGATGGTATTTTGATTTTCACCTGCTGAGGTGAAAGCGAGTAAACTATCGCCATTCCATTGCCAGTTTCCTGAAATTGTTCCCCCTCCATTCAGGGCGACATTCACCGATGCTCCGAAGCCGATGTGTGAGCCGCCCGTAGCGTTTACCATGCCTCCGTTAATATTGAGATGGGAAATGGTATTGCTCCAACCAAAGCCCGTACCATCGCCACCTGTTAGAGTTAGCGTTGCCCCTGCATTCACGGTGACCACTCCTCTGACGATACTATTTCCCCCTGACGCATCGGCCAGTTCCAGCACGCCAGAATCTACCGTAGTTCCGCCACTATACGTGTTAATATTGGTGAGCTTCATCGTGCCAAGACCTGATTTGATCAATGCTGCAGGAGACCAATTTTGGTCAGCGGATTCGTCTGTCAATTTTGCTGAGACAATCAGATCGGCGTTCATATTTCCGGCGACATCGGCGACGCTGAAATGTGAACTCTCTGTTCCCGTGCCATTCAGATTGAAAAATGATGAGGAGGAAATAGTGGAAGGCGATGATCCTGAGACGATAGGACTTTTTAAGATTCCTGCACCCCAATTATTGTAGTTGCCCGAGCCATGAAACGTTCCGCCTTGGAGTATAAGGTTGTTATAGGCTGTGTAGGTATTTACTCCATTGTTCCAGTTGTATGCATTAAGAGTTCCACCCGCCAAGGTTAGTGAGCCAAGACTACCCACGCCAACGACATTGATGTTCACGCTTCCGCTGTTGATAGTGGCATGATCTCCGCTGACAGGTGGCCCACCGTTCCAGCCCGCTGTTGAGGTATCGGTCCATGAACCATTTCCACCGCCCCATACATATGAAAGTGGTTGGTTAGAAAAAAGTGCGACGGAATACGTGGCGACGACACTGCCATTGCTCGCTTGCACTGCAATTCGCCGAGGCATGGCACTAGCCGAAACGTTCAGAGTGCCGCTGGCATTGATAGAGACACCCGATAGGGCGGGACTCACGGACCATGTCACATTAGGATTGGAAATGATGTGAAAATTTTGATCTCTCAACGTCGGTGTAAAGCTAACTGTGCTCGAACCAGTAGCAGGAATTTCGACACTGTCTGCGCCTTCAATACGCAAGAAACTGGGCGTGGCAGTGTAGCCGCTGATGTTCGATATTTGTGTAGCTCCACGGTGCGGCGCGGTGATAGGTAACGTAGTTCCCCAAAAATCCTTACCACCGTTATCAGAAATGATGTAACCTGAATTTCTTGCGAGAGAACTGCTTTGTAAGATAAATCCTGCGAGATTTCCTGTTGTGTTAGGACTCACAAAAAGGGGGTCTTGCGTGCGATTGCCATCAATCGTCACAGGACGAGTTACGCCACCACTGAAGTTGTTGTTTATGAAAAGCTGACGCGAAAACTCGGCACTTCGCCCAGCGGCGATGAAGATGTTGTTAGAGAATAACACGAAACTAGGATTCGGCGTCCATGTCACATCAATCGTCGCGCCCGGATTGTAAAAGACATTGTTGTAGATTCGTGCGTTGTTGCGGTTACTGGCAAAGATGCGATTTTCGTTCCATGAAACGTTGTAGCGAGCGATGGTCTGGGCGAACTCATCACCGCCCCACGTGTATTCCATCAGGAATCCTCCGGCATTGTCGTGAGAAACATTGTATTGAAAAATTGTGGCTCCTTTCACAAAGCCATCGTTGTCAAACGCAGTGCTATCATTAGCATTCAACGCGGCAGTGTGATGAACATGATTGTATTGCCAGATGCCATTCACGTGACGCGTAGGCCATGCGGCGGCAATGTTGTTATACCAGTCGCTCAGTTGCCCGACATAGCCAACTTCGTTGTATTCGACGAGTTCATTGTCGGTGCCAAGCATGAGGATTCCATCGCCTGAAGTTGTTAGGACCGTATTACCACGGGCCACTACATTTGGGCTGCAATTGGCATAATTCATCCCACCGCCTGAATATTCCGCCTCGGCATTGAAAGCGATTCCTTGGCCGTAGATATTTTTCACCGTGTTGCCTTGGATGAGGACGTCATCCGCTTTTCCCGGTTCATTGATCCAGAGAAAAATGCCACCGTTGTTGCGTCCACCATCGTTGACATTTTTGATGCCGCGGACATCGTGAACATCGTTGTTGAGAATTTTGATACCACGCATGGTACCGCTGCCCGACGAATCAACACGAATACCGGAGCGACTACTATCATTGCTTGCAGGGTTGGTTACTTCAAAGCCATCAATCGTCCAATAACTCTGCGAAGAAAGAGTAATCACCGCCCAGTTGCCATTGCCGTTGATGAGAGGTTTCGCACCTTCCCCATACGAGCTCAGCGTGATCTGCGCTGAACTATTTCCTGATCCTTGCGGGCTCAGTGAACCGATCCAAGTGCCACCTCGTTTGAAGAGAACTTTATCTCCGGGTTGAAACACCGTGCCGTTCACTTTGCCAAGACTTTGCCACGGTGCCGATAAACTCGTGCCTGCATTTCCGTCATTGCCTGCTGGGTCAATGTAATAGTCGGTTGCGTAGAGCGTAGTGATGCTGAGAATGAGAGGAAGTAATCGAAAAAAGAACATCAGAAAAAAAACTAGCAGAGTGAGCAGTTTATAAGCTAGCCGTTAAATTGTGCGGGGCT
>CANHKJ010000283.1 GCA_947460915.1 Verrucomicrobiia bacterium | reverse complement strand
CGCAAGGCCAGTTGATTTGCCATGATACCAGAGGGAGTAAAAAGAGCAGCCTCTTTTCCTAACAAATCTGCCACTCGCGATTCTAACATTGCCACCGTGGGGTCTTCACCAAACATATCATCACCGACTTCGGCATGAGCCATGGCCTGGCGCATGGCAGAGCTTGGTCGCGTAATGGTATCGCTGCGGAGGTCAATCATTAAGGATATGAAATGTGATGTTGAATTACGGGAAAGGAGAGATCAAAAATAGGATTTACAATCTTTTATCGAGACCGCAGGACTTTTCCCAAGAGTTCAGGCGAGAAGCGCAGAAGCGCGTGGATGCCATAATGCTAGGCAAGCAGAAGGAGGCTGCTTCCAGGATGCCACGACAGCAATTGAAAGCCATCGCTCGTTAGCGCTCGTGATCGTGGTCTTTGTAGTGCTCGCCGAGGGAATCACGAGCGAAGTCGTCTTTATGGTCTCGCCATACCGTGTGAATGTGGTTGGCGTTGTTTTGGGAGTTTGCGGCTTCGATCAAGACATCAGGAGTTTGAATGCGATAGTAGTAGGCCTCGCCAACGGCAAGACTTCCGGCCCAGCCGAAGCGGATTTTCGTAAGATCGAGCGCTTTGATTTTTGCGAGTTCGGCATCTGCCACAGCAGCACGGTGACGGTGAGCATATTCGGAGATAATCGACATGAGCACTTGTTGTTGCTCTTTGCTGAATTGATCCGCAGTGAGGCCGACAGGTTCGAGTTGTTGAGCGATGCGATTTTCGGCGGTGAGAATGTCGCCAGGTGCTTTATCGGTGTAAACGACTTTTTTCTGCTGAGAAAGAAGTGATACGGCGAGCGTGCGGGCAAGATTTTCCTCGGCGGCGAGTGGATGCGTGTCCTTGAGTCGTCCGTCTTTCACATGAGCCGGACTAGCGCCCATGAACGTCGGAGCGGCAACAATTTTTTTCCCATCAAGCAAGGTCACATTGACTGCGAGGTGGTGACCTTCGAAGCGATAAGCCCAAGTTTTCTCGGTAGATGGATTACCGAAAATCGAGGTGAAATAGGCTTGGTGATTGCGGCGAACGGGGTCTTTTTCCATTTCTCCGAGCAATTGTTCAAGCTGGATGATGGTCTCCGCCTTGAGCACGCCTTTATCACTCAGCACGCTGGCGAGAAGCTTCTTAGCAAGAGTGCGCTGGGCGTCATCCATGGCCTCGATGGGCAAGCCTTTGCGAGCTTGTGGGGTAAACTTCCAGTTCTCGCGCTCATCGCTGGTAAAAGGGAACAACGCTTTGGATTTTTGTTCGGGCTTGAGGCTAGCGATCAGTTGATCAGCAGCAGCTGTGATTTCGGCAATGGCCTGAGCCTGTGGCGCGGGAGTTTCCGCCTGACAGAGCAGACTCAGGGAACCGAGAAATGCGAGGATTTTTTTCATAACCCGGATGCATACGCAGCGGGGATGGCAATTATTTCTTCGCTTCGAGAAAATCGATGATCTGTAGGGTAATCTCGTCAGGAGTGCCACGTGCAGGGATCACATGAACAAAGGATTCGCCCGCGAGGGTCAGGAAAATGTCTCGGCAGCGCTGGAGGGAATCTGTTTTCTCAAAATGATTTGCCGTATCGCCGCGATGGCCGATGCGTTGCAATGCCGTTCCTACATCGATATCGAGAACGAACAAATGATCGGGACGTGGGGCGAATTCTTCATTGCGACGGCGGATTTCCGCGGGATCAAAGCCACGACAGCCTTGGTAGGCCATGGTCGAAAAGTAATAGCGATCGAGAATGACGACCTTACCGTCCTTAAGAGACGGGAGAATGAGGTTTTCCACATGCTCTTTTCGATCAAGCAAAAAATACTCCAGCTCTTGCTCAGGCTCGAGACGTCCGGTAGTTGCGGATTCGCGCAATTTTTTTCCCCACGGCCCATCCGTAGGCTCGCGACTGAGAACTACTTCCCAGCCAAGCGCTGAAAAATAGCTGGCGAGTCGTTGAGTTTGCGTCGATTTTCCCGTACCATCGATCCCTTCCAACACGATAAATAAGCCGCTGTAATCGGAGTTCGTTGCCATGAGAATAGAGAAAAATTCGAAGAGAAAAAAGCGTGCCCGGCAGGATTCGAACCTGCGACAATCCGCTTAGAAGGCGGGAGCTCTATCCAACTGAGCTACGGGCACGTGCAGGGGCAAGTTGTGAGAGAAATGCGGAAAACACAAGTCAAAATGTGCGATGAGCATTGGTTCATTTGCTCACTTGACTCTGGCTCGATTTGCTAGTAGCAGTGGGCAGATTTCCCTACTTATGATGCGCTTTATTCCTGTTTTGGCTTTATGCCTCGCTTGCAGTTCTTGTTTTACCAACCAACAACCGCCCAATCCTCGTGGCAACTACCTCGCTGGATTGGGACCGCTTCAATATAGTTCTCACGGAACTGGACCAGCACCAGCGATTCCCGATGATGTTTCATATTGGGATGGCGATGATGTATCGGGCACGCCGCTGATCAAAATCAATCGGGCGCAGCAAAAAGCCTTTTTCTACAAGAGCGGCAAGCTCGTCGGGGTATCCCGCATTTCCACGGGGAAAGAAGGAAACAACACCCCAGCAGGTAATTACAAGGTCACACAGAAAAACAAAGATCACTTCTCCAGCGCCTACGGAGTTTTCAAAGACAAAGCTACGGGCCAAATGGTCAATGATAACGTCGACATCCGCGTCGATAAAATCCCTCCCGGCTGTGTCTATTATCCCGCTCCAATGAAAAACTTCCTACGCTTCAATGGTGCGATCGGCATGCACACGGGCTATCTTCCCGGCTATGCGGCATCGCACGGCTGCATCCGCATGCCCGATGCCATCGCCGAGAAATTTTTCGAAAACGCTAATTTAGGCACCCCTGTGATTGTCGAGTAATGAGCTTAGACCCGTCTGAAAGCGAAGAGATATCCGCACGCGAGCTTTCCCTCATGCGCGAGAAAAAATCGGAACTCACACTCATCGACTGCCGCGAATCCGATGAATGGAATTTCAACCGCATCGAGGGAGCACGGCATTTTCCGCTTTCACGCATGCCGGAAATCGCGTCGCACTTACTGGCACTTGCTGGCCCTGATTTAATCATCTACTGCCATCATGGCATCCGCTCCTTGCACGTGACCCGCTGGCTCCGCGAGCACGGAATCAGCAATGTTTTTTCCCTAGCAGGCGGCATTTCTGCATGGTCGCGCAACGTCGATCCCACGATCCCCGAATACTGAACGATGAAACACAAACGACGGATTCATGCCACGAGTAATGTGCGGGAACAATTCCTCGCTCAAATTGCCTCTTCGCATCCCTTTGTCTATCTCTTCGCGCAGATCCCCGATGTGCACTTTTTCATGAAGGATCTCGATGGCCGCTTCATAGCAGCTGGACCAGGCATCCTGCGCCGTCTCGATATGACTGATGAGTCAGAAATCATCGGCCGCACCGATAGTGACATCCATCCACCTAAGACCGTAGCTGAAATCCGCAAGGACGACATGGAGGTGATGACATCCGGAAAACCAATCATCAATAAGGTGGAAAGTCTCTTTTCCCCCAACAACGGTCACACTCTCTACATGACCACGAAGGTGCCGCTTTTTGACGAAAAGCAGCAAGTGATTGGGCTGATCGGGATTGTGCGTCCCTATCAGAATTTGGAAAACCCTCCTGCGGAAATTCAACGCATTAGCCGCTCGATCGCCCACATCCAACAGCATCATAGTGACGGAATAACGCCGGAAGACATGGCGAAAATCGAGGACATATCACCGCGACAGCTCAATCGCCTCTACCAGAAGGTTTTCGGCACCTCTGTCGGTCACTTCATTATGCGCACCCGCATTCAATCGGCCAGTAATGCGCTCCTCAGCACCAAACTTGATATCGCGGCTATCGCCAAACAGCATGGGTTTTCAGATCAAAGCGCATTTACCCGCCAATTCCGACTCCACACCGGCGAGACTCCACTAAAATACCGCGCTAGGAGGAAATAATCCAGCGTTCTGGAGGATCGGCTCCCGTCTCTTGATTTCGT
>CANHKJ010000282.1 GCA_947460915.1 Verrucomicrobiia bacterium | reverse complement strand
TCGAGGGTGTATTCATCGGGCTCAATGCCTCCCGCAAAATGGTTTGTTTTGTTGCGTTGCGGCGGATGTGTGGCATCGAGCTTGCCCCAATCCGTTTGCACGCCCGACCATCGCTCGGCCCCGATCTGCATCGGATTGCCACCCCAGTTGAGCGAAAGACTTACATACCCACGCTTCGCATAAGCGATCACCGTGTTGAGTGATGCCGATTGCCCACCGCCGTGAATGTCTAACAATGCCGGAAATATCTGCCCTTCCGCACGGGGTAGCGGAGAGGCATAAAATGCCGCTACGCGCGAAGGCGATCCTTTGAAAATCCCGACTTGGTAGCGTAACACGCGGCACAATACGCCATCCTGTTGCCATTCTTTGAGCACCTTCATCTCTAACGGTGTGCTTTTATCCATCGCTAGATAATCCGCCCACAATTCCTCCAAGTTGCGCGGCACGGACGCTCCCGACTCGGCTGCTCGTATCGACAAACAGAAGGAAAAGCTAAGAAGTAAAATAAAAATCGTCTTCAAGAGTAATACCTACGCCGCTGAGTTCGAACATGTTTCATGCAAAGGAGGTTCTCATATTGCTCAGTCCACATTTTTCATTTTCCCTAGTATTTGTTCAGCCGATCTGTTAAGGTCGGGCATGGTTCATGAGATGTCCTATTTGCCACCGCAATTTTCGTTAGAGTCGGGTTTGTTGGATCAGTTGAGCAGTCGCACAGGATGTCAGCGCTGCATTTTGGGGCAACATGGGGAAATGTTGCTGGTGGTGCATGAAGTGCCGGAACCAGGTGTTCCCGAGCGCAAGGCTTTGTTCTTTTGGCACGATACGACAAAAAAATGGCATGGCTCGGAAACAGAAGGTTTGTCGGATTTGCAGAAATTGTTAGAGCGTTATGCGCGGGCGATCGATGTGCATGAGGCCGTTGTCGATGATGCCGATACGGCCAAGGAAATTTTCACGATCCTGCGGCATGCTGGACCACTGGCGCGCTCGACACGCAATCTTTTCCTCTGCTTGCAAGAAGCTGCTGCATTTTTCCCGAAGGACAAAGAACTGCGCTCGCTGCGAGATCGGGCCCATGAAAATGAACGCGCGGCGGAATTGCTTTACGCTGATGCTCGTGTGGCACTAGAATTTTTTCGCGCAGAGCGTGCCGAAGAACAGGCGCGTTCGAGCGATCGATTGGCGAAACTGGGCTTTCGACTCAACTTGCTGGCTGGATTTTTCCTACCACTCGTTGCGCTCGGCGGCTTGATGGGGATGAATGTGAAATTGCCCGAATTCATGCAATCGGCGTTCTGGTGGATCTTTTTCGGCGGGCTCATATTTGGAGCGCTGATTCTTTTCGTCGTTGGTTACAAAACGGGTGACGGTGATGATGAGGAATTGTAAATAGGTGTCGATTCTAGAGAGAAAAGTTTCGATTGTTGCTGATATTTCGTTGGTTGGCATGCTTTGCGCTGAAACGATGGTATGAAAAATCAGTTAGGTTTTCTTCTCGATATGGACGGAGTGGTCTACCGCGGGAACCAGATGGTGCCTGGCGCAGATATATTTGTGAAACGTCTGAAAAAACACGGCATTCCTTTTTTGTTTTTGACGAATAATTCTCAACGGGCACGCCGCGATATCGCGATGAAATTGCAACGCATGGGCATCGATGTGGAAAGCGAAAATGTATTCACCTGTGCGATGGCGACGGCGCGCTTTCTCTCACAGCAACGCGAAAACGCCACGGCTTTTGTGATCGGCGAAAACGGACTCACCTCGGCGATGCATCACAATGGCATCACGGTGGTCGATGACGATCCGCATTATGTGGTGGTGGGCGAGGGGAGAACTCTGAATTTTGAAATGGTGGAAAAAGCGGTGCGTTTGGTTGAGAAAGGCGCGCGCTTGGTGGCGACGAACCTCGATGCCACATGTCCGACCGATCAAGGCACACGACCGGGATGCGGCGCCATCGTGGCAATGATCGAAAAAGCCACGGGAGTTCAGGCATTTTCCGTAGGAAAACCAAGTGGCGTGATGATGCGCATGGCACAGCGGGAGCTTGGCGTACGATCAGAGCATACGGTGATGGTTGGTGATACGATGTACACAGACATTCTCGGCGGCGTGGAAATGGGCTTTGTCACCGTGCTGGTGCTGAGTGGTCATACGAAGGTCGAGGAAATCGGTCGATATGCCTACCAACCGAATTTTGTGCTCCCGTCTTTGGCCCAGATGCCCGATGAAATCTGGAAAATGGCAGGCCTTGGCAAGTCAACAAGGATAGTGGCTACAGCCTGATCCAGTATTTTTTTCGGTCTTTTCCGGTCTTTTCACTTGTCAGTGAGGGCATTTTCCGATTGCCTCGCTCATGGCAGACTTCTCTTTAGCTTTTTCGTTCGACGATGTGTTGCTGGTCCCTGCGCGCAGTGCCATTTTGCCTGCCGATGCCAACATCAACACCATGTTGACCAAGGACATTTCCTTGCATATTCCGGTGGTTTCCGCCGCGATGGATACCGTGTCTGAATCTGAACTCGCGATTGCCTTGGCTCGCGAGGGTGGCATGGGCGTGATTCATCGCGCCTGCACGATCGAAGAAGAAGCCGCGATGGTTTCACGGGTGAAGCGCTCGGAAAATGCCGTGATTCTCAAGCCTTTGACGTTCACGAAAGAAAATACCGTCGATGAAGTTCGTCGCGTGATGGATGAGCAAGGCTTTTCGGGATTCCCCGTCGTCGATGCAGACGGTCACCTCGTCGGCATGGTCACGGGGCGCGATGTACGTTACATCGAACGCACCGATGTGTTAGTCGCTGATGTGATGACGCCGCGCGAGCGTTTGATCGTGGCAGATCCGAGCATGGAGCTGGAAGAAGCGCGTCGGATTCTTTACAAAAATCGCATTGAAAAATTGCCGCTCGTCGATGCCAACGACCGCCTTGTAGGTCTGATCACAGGTTCCGACATCGAGAAGCGCATTACTTTCACCAATGCCGCCAAAGACCCTAATGGTCAATTGCGCTGCGGTGCAGCGGTGGGCGTGGGACCCGAATTTATCGAGCGTGCACAAGCCGTGATTGCTGCGGGTGCCGATGCCTTGTTCATCGATGCCGCCACCGGCCACACCACAAGGGTGATGGAAGTCATTGCCAAACTGCGCGAACTTTCGGATCGTCCGGTGATCGCCGGAAACGTCGTGACCGAGGCGGGAGCGCGCGATTTGGTGGCAGCTGGTGCCGCCGCGATCAAAGTAGGCGTGGGTCCAGGATCGATCTGCACCACACGTGTGATTTCGGGTGTGGGCATGCCACAATTTACGGCGATCCGCAATGTGGCAGACTACTGCCACGAGCATGGCGTGAAAGTCATCGCCGATGGTGGAATTCGCTACTCAGGCGACATTGTCAAAGCCCTCGCTGCTGGAGCCGATCTCGTAATGCTTGGTTCCTTGTTGGCTGGCACGCGCGAAAGCCCCGGTCAGACCGTTCATTCGCAAGGTCGTCGTTTCAAAACCTACCGTGGTATGGGCTCGCTGGGTGCGATGCGCAAAGGTTCGGGCGATCGCTACGGCCAAAACAGCTCAGGAAAACTCGTCGCCGAGGGCGTGGAAGCCCGCGTTCCCTACAAAGGCCCGCTTTCCGATGTCGTATTCCAGTTGATGGGCGGCCTACGCTCCGGCATGGGTTACGTCGGTGCTCCCGATCTCGCAGATTTGCAAAAAAATGCGCAATTCGTTCGCATCACCACGGGAGGCCTACGCGAAAGCCACGTGCACGACGTCGTCCTCACCGAGGAGCCGACGAATTATCAGCCGATGGGATGAAATTAAACATTGTTCACTTGAACATTATTTGTTATGTTTCTTCTCGGAATCGTATGAAGCAAGAACTAATCGCTGAGTTGTTAGAACGTTTTGAGGCCGCATGTTATGTCGATGACCATGTGGAATATTGGAGCGCCCGAGAGTTGCAATCGATCTTAGGTTACGCACAATGGCGCAACTTTTTGTTAGTCGTTGACAAAGCGAAAATCGCCTGCGAAGCAAGCGAAATCAATGTTTCTGATCATTTTGCTGA
>CANHKJ010000281.1 GCA_947460915.1 Verrucomicrobiia bacterium | reverse complement strand
GCAGCAGGGCTAGAGCTGCGGTGTTTTTTTTCTAACATGGCGACTTCGCGTTCGATGGGGCATCCCTCCAGCGGAATCACACGTGTGTGCTCGGCAATGCGTTTGTTGGCGAGTTCGGGTAGCACGGCGATGCCCATGCCCGTGCCGACCAAACTGCGAATGGTTTCGAGTTCGCCACTTTCGCAAACGCCATGCGGATCAAAGCCTTCTTTGCGACATGCCTCGCGGACGACCTCGCGGGCTCTTCCTTTGTAGAAAATGAACGTTTCATTGCGCAGCGCCGACAGCGCGATTTTTCGTTTGCGCGCGAATGGGTGGTCGGCGGGGAGCAGAAGTGAAAAAGCCTCGCGAAAGAGAATTGTGGTGGTCATTTCATGATCGCCCACGGGCAACTGCACCAAGCCGAGATCAACGCGGCCTTCTTCGACCCATTGAGCGATGTGTGGAGATGTTCCTTCTAGCAAAGAGAGTTCGATCATTGGATGTTTCTTGCGGAACAGCGAAATCGCAGCCGGCAAGACGCAAGAACTTACGGTGGGAATTGCTCCGATGGTAAGGTGCCCCGTTTTCATCGTCAGATGTTCATAAATCGCACGACGCGCGGCGGAGGCTTGATCTAGCAAAATTTCTGCATGTTGTCGCAATACTTCACCTGCTGGTGTGAGCAGGGTTTCTTTGCGTGATCGATCAAATAGTCGAGTACCTAGCTCATCTTCCAACTTGCGCATTTGCTCGCTGAGCGCTGCTTGCGCGAGATGAAGTTGTCGCGCGGCACGGGTAAAACTCCGCTGCCGTGCGGCTTCGAGAAAATAATTGAGTTGATAGAGTTCCATCGGTTTTTCCGATGGATATAGCAGGAAAATACAGGTTTGCCAGCGGAAAATTCGTGCTATGGTAGCCACAGTTATGGAAACACGAAGAATTGGCATCATTATGAACGGCGTCACGGGACGCATGGGCACGAATCAGCACTTGATCCGCTCGATCAAAGCGATTCGCGATCAAGGGGGATTAAAAGTCGGCAATGATTTGATCATCATGCCTGATCCGATCCTTACAGGGCGCAATCACGACAAACTCAAAGCGCTTGCCGAGCGCACAGGGATCACTCGCTACACCACCGACATTGATGCCGCGTTGGCAAATCCGGACGACGAGATTTTTTTCGATGCCAGTGGCACCTTGCAACGCGCGGGATTTGTTGAGAAAGCAGTCAAAGCAGGGAAGGCGATTTATTGCGAGAAGCCAACGGCTGTCGAGACCTCAGAGGCGCTGCGTTTGGCGAAGCTCTGTGAAGATGCGGGATTGAAAAATGGCGTTGTTCAGGACAAACTGTGGCTCACTGGTCTGCGTAAGTTCAAGTTGCTGCGCGATCAAGGATTTTTCGGGAAAATTCTCAGCGTGCGCGGCGAATTCGGCTACTGGGTTTTCACGGGTGAAGATGCGGATCAACCATTGCAACGTCCCTCATGGAATTATCGCAAAGAAGATGGCGGCGGTATCATCGTCGATATGCTTTGCCACTGGCGTTATGTGGTCGATCATTTGTTTGGCCCGATCAAAGCCGTGAGTTGCATGGGCGCGACACACATTCCTACTCGCATGGATGAAAGCGGTAAGCCGTATGAGTGCACCACCGATGATGCCTGCTATGCGACATTTGAGTTAGAAAATGGTGTGATTTGCCAGTTCAATAGCTCGTGGACCGTGCGTGTGCGCCGCGATGACTTGTTGACCATGCAAGTCGATGGAACTCATGGCAGCGCAATCGTTGGCCTGCGCAAGTGCTGGGTGCAAAGCCTCGGCACCACACCACGGCCTGTCTGGAATCCAGACATCGATCAGCCGATAGATTTCTTTGGCGGATGGCAAGAAGTGCCTGACACTACGACCTATGACAATGCGTTCAAGATCCAGTGGGAAGAATTTCTCAAGCACGTAGTCTGTGATGCGCCGTTTCCCTACACCTTGCGCGAGGGCGCCAAGGGCGTGCAGTTGGCTGAACTCGGCTTGAAGAGCTGGGAGCAACGCAAGTGGTTGAACGTCGATCCTCTTTGATCTCATGAAACATCTCATATCTGATCCCCGCGAGCTGACACCTAACACCCCGTGGCAAGATACCAAATGGGCGTGGACGAGTGAGGAATCGCTAGTCGATCACCAGACTCGTTCGCGACTCTGCTCGGCGGTGCTTTTGCCTTTTCGCGATCGTCAGCCGGACTGGGATAGCTTTGCCGCGAGCATTCGCTGGATGAAGGAATCAGCCGATGCCTATGGTGTCGAACTCGTGCCTGTGCTCAATGCGGATACGGGTTACATTTTTGATCTCGATAACGAGATGTATGCCGAGGTGCTGCGTCGCTTTCGCGGATTTTTTCCCGACATGAAATTCATCGCTGGGATCACGGCACGCGGTGCGGAGAACGATTCAGAATTCATTGCAGAGCGCTATCGTCCGCTGATGGATTTGGTGCAAGAACATGACAACTGCGAGGTGATGATCATGACCTCTCGTTGGCTCAATGCGCTCGATCCACAACGTCGGCGCGATGGCTACTATGAAATCGCCGAGTGGTTGATTCGGCCTGGCATCGTGCACGCACTGGAGCCTTCTTTCGTGCCGTGGGCGACTCCCTATGAACCTTGGTTGTTATGGCAACTCGCGCAGCATCCGAAGTTTGTGGGCGGTAAAGTCAGTACGCTGGATGAGCCGCATTTCCTCTACTGGTCGGCGATGACAAAAGATCTCGGTCTGGACTTTTCGCCTCACAGCGGTGACGACTTCGGCATTGCAAGTGCGATCAAAATGGGGCTTCCCTTGTTGATCGGAGCCGCGAGTAGTGCTGCTCCTTTGATCGCTGCGGCGAAAGATATGTGGCTGCATGATGATGTGGCTGGCAAGCGTTTCCCCACAGGCACTGGTGGCTTTGATACGCGGGTCTACAAATTGTTTGAGGCCTTTCAATCGATGGAAGATCAGGTCTTCCGTCTCGATGCCAAGGGCAGCGCTGCCGCGTATAAACACAGTACGGCGCATGCCTTGCATCACATGGGCATCATCGCCAGTCCCGAGGCTCATCCGCAGTGCAAGGATTTGCGCGGTGAAGATGAGACGGCTCGCATGGTCGAGGCCATGCTGCGTCCCAAACGAATTGCAGAACGTCTGGGTATCCCAGGATTCTGAATTGATTATCATAAGACAGGCTGATCGTTCTCGATACTCCGATTCAGAAAATGCGCAGAACACCCATTCTGTGCATTTTTTTTGTTTCGTGGCTAACGGATTTTGTGGGTCGAAATGTTGCGCATGACACAACGGACGGTGTGCAATTTTTCGGCGAAAGGATAAACATCGATGGATGAAACGAACCCTGCTTCTAGCTTCTGCATTTTGCTTGGCACTTCCTCTCTATGCGGCGGAAGATTCACCTGCTTATCGCGATGTGACAAAGCCTTGGTCGGAGCGTGTTGATGATCTGTTAGGTCGGATGACGATTGAAGAAAAAGCGCTGTTTCTTGATCACAAAGGGGAAACGATCGAGCGATTTGCGATTCGCTCAGACCAATGGAATCAATGTCTCAATGGTGTGAAGTGGGATCGTCCCGCCACGCTGTTTCCCGTGTGTGTCGCGATGTCGGCGACATGGAATCAGGACTTGGTGCATGAGGTGGCGACGGCATTGTCCGATGAAGCGCGGGGGATTTACAATGGATGGAAAATCGATCCCAAGGCAGCAGGGGAGCATAAGGGGCTGATTTATCGCGCTCCGGTGATCAACATTGGTCGCAATCCCTATTGGGGGCGGAATCACGAAGCCTGGGGCGAAGATCCGTGTCTGACAGGACGCATGGCGGTGGCTTACGTGCGTGGATTGCAGGGAGATGATCCGCGCTACTTAAAAGTGGCTGCGACCTTGAAGCACTATGCCGTCAACAATGTCGAGCACGGGCGAACGGCGCTCGATACCACAGTCAGTGAGCGCATGTTGCGCGAGTATTGGTTGCCGCATTTTCGCGATGCCGTCGTTGAGGCCAAGGCGCAATCCTTGATGGCCAGTTACAACGCCATCAATG
>CANHKJ010000280.1 GCA_947460915.1 Verrucomicrobiia bacterium | reverse complement strand
CGCGACGGTGGGTTCGATGCGGGCAATTTCTTTGTGTAGGCCTAGTTTTTTGACGTCGAGTTTGACAGGCTCGCAAGAGTTCTCGGGTGCGCTGCTACCGCTGGGCGATCCAAAGGTTATGTGAGTGATTACCTCGGTCCGGGCAGGGCGGGAGGAGTTTTTGCGTCGTTCGCCTTTGCGTGAGAAGCCTTTTTTAATCATGAGAGGGGTAGGGACATTGTGAACGAGTCTGGCTGACATGCAAGGAGATACCGCGCATAGTGAAGAAAAGTGTTTAAAGTGGACTGAGCAGCTGTGGAAAATTCGTGAGGATTTCCAATCGCGCTTGGGAAAAGATCGAATAGAATCTGGCTCGAAACAGTCAAAAAAAACGATGATGAACAACAATCCCTCAAATGAATGGAACTCCGCTGTAGTAGAAATCCCTGCCGTGAGCAATCAGCAAGGACCCGCAGTGGAAGCAGGTGCTGCGACAAAACAAGCTTTTCAGTCTTTTTCCGACGCGGTGCAAACCGCCAAGCAAAATGCTGCGGAACAGGCGCGATCCGCGGCCCCAAAAGTGAAGCAAGCGGTCAGTGGCGTAGCCTATGACCTTGCGTATGGGGCGGCGTTTGGCGCCTGCTTTGCGGCAGCTTTCACCAAGGAATTCGTTCCAGGCTTTGTCAAAGATGGACTAAAGTCGGTGAAGGATGGCTTGACTCAGGGTAGCAAAGTAGGAACCACAACGGGCGAGACGGTGGCGCAAGATTTGACGGAGGCTGTGCAAGATGTCGTAGCTCCCGAGGTCGCATCGCAAGGAACTTGGACCGGTAACAACCATGGTCATGGATCGGCGATGGCTTAAAATTTTCTACGTGTGTTAGCAAAACAAAGCCACTGTGCTCTCGGGCGCAGTGGCTTTCTGTTGGAGGCGCCTCGGTGATGACGTTGCGAGTAGGCCCGCGAAAAATCGGCTCACTCGGTGATTTTTGGCGCTTCTTCCTGTGCCGCATCCTTTTTCTCCTCTGCTTCTTGCTCTACGGAGGATGGTGGCAATTCGATATTCGGAGTGGCTCCCTTGGAGGGAGTCATATCGGGCAGTGTTGGAGCGGT
Source organism: Verrucomicrobiia bacterium (assembly GCA_947460915.1). Lineage (GTDB taxonomy): Bacteria > Verrucomicrobiota > Verrucomicrobiia > Verrucomicrobiales > Akkermansiaceae > UBA956. Next base: position 2,996 of record CANHKJ010000280.1, on the reverse strand, counting down.
GATCGGCGGCAGTGGCGCGCCTGTGGAAACATCTGTTGGTGAAATCGGTGATGATGCGGGAAGTAAATCGGCTGGCATGCCAGCAGCAGGCATCGGAAGTGTGCCGTCGCCTCCGATCGGAGGATAGACCTGCACGGCATTGCCAGTGCCGTTTGCCGATGCATTACCATCAGTCAACAAGGCCGCAGCTACGTAGCCGACTTTTCCATTGTCGAGCTCCACTTTGACGAACGAGCCCTCCGTTTTTACTACGCGCATGGAGGTGCCAGCTGCGAGCAGTTCCTCGGCCTCAGCATTGCCTGTAGGGCGCTTGTTGAAAAAGGCGGTGGAATTCGAAGCAGCTGTGACATACTGCATCGGCTGGAAATGGTAGTTATTCACCAAGCTCGCCTCTCTCTTGAGGCCTGATCCTGGGGGAGAGAGTGGATCAAAGTCCCCTTCCATCGGCTCGGTAAAGGAGCCGCACTGGGTTAGGAAAAAAGGAACAAGGAGGAGGGGAGCATACTGAAGCCGTTTCATAACGACCAAGCTATGAACCAGCTATCGCGATCCGTCAAGAAATCCGTGCGGGAAAATTTTCGCCATTTCTTGATAGTTACGGCTTGCCAGCAAGGGAATTTTGCCTGCATGATGTGCGCATGCGAATTTTCGCCCTCACCGGCGGCATCGCCAGCGGGAAATCCACTGTGTGTCGATTGCTGCGCGAACTATGTCCCACCGTAACTCTCTTTGACTGTGACGCCGCGACCCGTCGTCTCCATGGCGACCCGAGCGTGGTGGAGCAGTGTCGTGCCGTCTTTGGAGACGAAGCGATTTTTGCGCCCAAAAACTGTCTCGATCGTGACTTTCTGCGGAAAAAAGTTTTCGCAGATGATGAAGCTCGCAAGCAGCTTGAAGCGATTCTCCATCCCTTGATCCGCCAGGAATGCATGGCATCGTTGGCGCAGGCAAGCGAGCAAGGCCAGTCCTCGTTGTTCATTGCGGACGTGCCTTTGTTGTTCGAAAATGGCTTCGATCTCGGGCATGAGAAATCACTGCTGGTGGCCTCCAGTCATGAAACTCAGGTGCGCCGTTTGCGCAATCGGACCCGCTTTGATGATGAAATGATTCACTCGATCATCGCCGCCCAAATGCCCGTCGCAGAGAAAATGCTGATGGCTGATGTGGTCTTTTGGAACGAGGGGCCGCTTACGGGATTGCGCGCACAAATCGCTCGCTTCCTTGAGTCCCAAGGCGTCGCCACCGTGGATCAAGCGCTCATTCAAGCAAAGCCGATCAGTTTGCCTCCGAGCATTGACGTCAACGAATTTCGCAAAAAGACGCTCGCCCAACTGCACGACATGGCAGACGCCATTCCGGGTCTCCAAGTCGCTCACGCCACCAAGAGCCAACTCGTGTATGAACTGCTCCAGTTCTACTCACGAGAAGGAGTGGAATTGATTTGTGAGGGCGTGCTCGAGCTCGGCAAAGAAAATTTCGGCATGCTGCGTGATCCCGTCCGTAGTTTCCGCAGCTCGCAGGATGACATTCATGTGCCGCTGAATTTCCTGCGCGAGTATGGATTGCAATCCGGCCACCGCGTCAAACTCCGTGCTCGGTGCTCCAAGGAGCGGGATAAATTTATCACTACTGCTGAAATCCTCGAGGCAGAAGGGATTCCCGTTGCTGATTGGAAAGTGCCCACCGACTTTGATAAACTCACTCCCCTGTTTCCCGATCGTCGTGTTTACCTCGAAGGCAATGGCCCCGATTTCCTCAGTGTTCGTCTCGTCGACCTCATCGCCCCGCTCGGCCTGGGTCAGCGCGCCCTGATCGTTGCCCCGCCTCGTGGCGGCAAGACTATTTTGCTCAAACAAATCGCCAAGGCGATCTGCGTGAATCACCCGAAGGCGGAACTCATCGTGCTTCTGCTCGATGAACGCCCCGAAGAGGTGACCGATTTCGAGGAAACTGTCGGCTGCACGGTCTATGCCTCGACCTTCGATGAAAGTCCGCGCCGCCACGCACAGGTGGCCGATATCGTGCTCGATCGCGCTAAACGCCTCGTCGAGCAAGGTAAGGATGTCATTCTCCTGCTCGATTCATTGACTCGACTGGCTCGCGGTCACAACGCTGCAAACCAGTCTGGCCCTATTGGTTCCGGTGGCGTCTCACCCGTCGCTTTACAAAAATCACGGAAATTTTTCGGTGCAGCGCGTAACGTCGAAGAAGGCGGCTCACTCACCATTCTCGCCACTGCGCTCATCGAGACAGAATCGCGTATGGACGACGTCATTTTCGAGGAATTCAAAGGCACCGGCAACATGGAAATCAGGCTTGATCGCGAGTTGGCCGAGCGCCGCGTCTATCCCGCTATTCACATTCCGCAATCAGGTACACGCAACGATGACCGACTCTATCATCCTGACGAATTTTCCAAGGTTCTCGACATTCGTCGGCAACTTGCGCAACTTCCTTATGGCGAAGCGGTTGAAACCTTGATGAAAAACCTTAAAGCAACCCAAAATAATGCAGAGCTCCTTTTACGGGGAATTCGTTAATTTTTTTAAAATTTGCTTGCATTTGCTCATACATTGTATTCGATTAGTGCCCGCTACCCTCCATCCAAAAAAAACTATGAAAAACATTCTCGCCACATTGGCCTTATCCATGCCTATCACTGTGATGGCACAGACCGAACTGCAGTTCGTGGACCATAAGATGTTCCACCAAAATGGACCAACATCCGTCAATTACCTTGGTGGCACCGTGCAAATCGGTCTCGTTGATGGATCGTGGGTCATTGCTGGTTGTATTGGAAATAATGGTCCAGTGTTGATGTCGCCAAACATTGCTTGCCCACTCGGTACGACTGGATACATCACGTACGGTGACTCTGACCGCGATGGTGTTAATGACAACAATTCTTACTGGTCTGTGGCTTCCTTGACTCCTGCTGCACGAGTAGCCCCTTTCCTCGCCGAACAGATCAAAATTCTGGCGGCACCGCCCTCACT
>CANHKJ010000279.1 GCA_947460915.1 Verrucomicrobiia bacterium | reverse complement strand
GAGAAACGTAGGAGGTCCATAGTGGTAAAATTTAAAAAACTGAAAAGCTGAAAAGCTGAAAGTTAGAGGTGTGAGAAATGTTTGATTAGCGTTTTAGGGTTTGGCGAACTTTTAAGACAATGGTAGTGAAAATGGCGATGAGCTCTCCCGCTTCACGATGAGCGGTTGCTATGGCAGGTAGTGAAATATGGCAGTCTTCCATGAGGTATTCTAACCAGAGTTGTGTTTCATCTGCCTCTTGGAGTAGATGGTCTAGTTTTGAACAAAATTCTGAATCTGATCTGGAGCGAGAAGCTTCTCTAACCGTTGCGGGAACAGATGTCCCAGCGCGTAGCATTTGTTTTCCGAGAATCTGAACTTCTACTCTGGTACGAGGCAATGCGATATAGATACGAATGATCTCAGAGCCAAAGGCTTTGGTTCTATCTCTGAGTTCAGTCGTGATACGCATTTTGATTCTTCTTTTAGCTTTTCAGCATTTCAGATTTTCAGATTTATATCAAAAATACCCTTCTTTCTTGCGGTCTTCCATCGCGGTTTCGGAGCGTTTGTCGTCGGCGCGGGTGCCGCGTTCGGTTTGGCGGGCGGCGGCGACTTCGGCGATGACTTCGTCGAGGTTGGAGGCGTGAGATTCTACAGCTCCGGTGCAAGTGGCATCACCGATGGTGCGGAAACGCACGATGCGTTTTTCGACGGTTTCGTGATCTTGCGGCTTGAGGAAATCGGTGACGGCGAGGAGCTGCCCATTGCGCTCGAAAATTTCGCGTTCGTGCGAGAAGTAGATCGAGGGCAACGGGATTTCTTCGCGCTGAATGTACATCCAGATGTCCATCTCGGTGAAGTTCGAGAGTGGGAACACGCGGAAGTGTTCGCCGGGATTCTTGCGACCGTTGAAAAGATTCCACAGCTCAGGGCGCTGGTTTTTGGGATCCCATTGACCGAAGTCATCGCGGTGCGAGAAGAAGCGCTCCTTGGCGCGGGCCTTTTCCTCATCGCGGCGACCGCCACCGAGGCAGGCATCGTATTGATGCTTCTCGATGGTATCAAGCAAGGTCACGGTCTGCAATTTGTTGCGAGAAGCATTCGGGCCTTTTTCCTCGACCACACGTCCGGTGTCGATCGATTCCTGCACCAAGCCAACGACCAAGCGAGCACCGATTTTTTCGACAAACTCATCGCGATAGACCATAGTCTCGGGGAAATTGTGACCGGTATCGACGTGAACCAAAGGAAAGGGCATTTTGGCAGGCCAGAACGCCTTGCGAGCGAGCCAGGCCATGACGATCGAATCCTTGCCGCCAGAAAAAAGCAGCGCGGGGTTTTCAAACTGGGCGGCGGTTTCGCGAAGCACGAAAATCGCTTCCGCTTCCAGTTGATCCAAGTGACTGAGGTGATAGTTGGGCATGATGAAAAGTGTAACGCACGCGGCGCAGGCGCAGTTTGTCCTCATTCATCCCATCCGTCAACAAAAAATATTAGTTTGTTGCGTAATTTACTAATGATTCAATAAAGCATTGAAAATCAATGATTCATGCGGTTTTTCACTGACTCAAGCAACAAATCCACACACTCTTCCAGCTCGTTTTCCACGGTGTCGAGCACCAGATCGGCCTGCATCGGTTCCTCGAACGATGAGTCTTTTCCGGTGAAATGGGCGATCTCTCCTTTGGCGGCTTTGGCGTAGAGACCTTTGACATCGCGCTGTGCACAAGCCTCGAAACTAGCCTTCACGTAGACCTCGTAAAAATCATCGCCGAGAATGCCGCGTGCGACATCGCGCAATTCGCCACGCGGCGTGATCGCCGAAACAAAAGTCACGATCCCCTGCTGCGCGAAAAGTTTCGCCACCTCGGCAATGCGGCGGATGTTTTCCAAGCGATCGTCATCGCTGAAACCGAGATTGGCATTGAGACCAGCGCGGATATTGTCGCCATCAAGAATCGCGGTGGTGCGACCGCGTTGATGCAAGACCCGCTCTGCCGCATTGGCGATGGTGGATTTTCCCGAACCCGAGAGTCCGCACATCCAAATCACCATGCCGCGTTGGCCGAGCTTGTGCTCCTTGTCTTCGCGTTGGAGAAATCGGTGAAATTCAGTGTGAATGTTCGCTTGCATAGTGCCATCTACATGCACCCGTTAGAGCTGAAAGTAAAGGCGAAACAGCGATTCCAAAAAAGTAGACGCAAGAAAACATACTTACGGCTCAGGTGTCGAAGGCGCTGGTTCAGGCAGTTCATCTGTTGGCGCAGGAGCTACGGGCTCGACCGCTGGCTCCACAGGCGCTTCAGCGGGCACCGACTCCGCTGGGGCGGGCAGTTCCTCAGTTGGTGTAGGCAATGGAAGCTCCGTGGCTGGCGGCACCAGAGAAGATGACGGCTCTGCGGGCGTCAGAGGAATCGTCGTATTTTTCTCAGCCTCCAAGACCTTGCGCTCTTCCGCTGTCATGACTGGCGGCAATTTGTTACCGACCATTTTGCCAAAAAACATGGCAAGAAATGCCACAACGCCCATGATTGCCATGAAAACCATCAACACGACGCCCATTGCCGGCCGAAAGCGCGGATGCGAGCCAGTCCTGGAAAAGCGCCAGCTGGCGAGCAGTGCTACCAATGCACCCACGGCAAGCGTGGTCCAAAACGTCGTCATATTCATCGGCTGCGTGTTCATAAGCTGCGTAAGTCTTTGATGATCAAACGAAAAAAAAAGCACTGATACAATAATAAAAATCAACGCCTACTTTCAAGGAGCAAAATCAGAAGGCATGGGCTTGCGCGGTAGCAAAATCGAGAACAAATCAACATCCACCGCTTGCGCCTGACCCAGAAATTCGAGCAGCACCTTGACCCGCTCAACACCTGGTAAGACATCGACAATTTGCCCTTTCAATCCCTTGAGTGGACCGACTGCGAGCTCGACTTCATCGCCCTTTTCGAGCGTTGGCATCACCGTGACAATTTCCTCTACCGCATGCGTTTCCCAGGCCTCACGCATTTCGCGAATGAACCATTCGGGCACATCGGGGATCGCGCTGCCAAATTTCACAAATCCCCGCACACCTTGACAAAAAGATACCGCACGCTCACTCTCCTGCATCTGAAAGCGCGCCAAAACATAGCCAGGAAACAAAGCCTCTTCCCACCAGATTTTGCCGCGCCGCGTCGCCTTACGATAGCGCAATACCGGGCAAAATACCTCCACCTCGGCGAGCGCGCGCAAGTTATCCGCAGCGACCCGCTCGCGCTTCGTCTGCGTTCTCACACAATACCATTTTTTCTCGTCGTTCATCCGTTAAAAAATCACTCTCCCAGCATTCGCTGAATCAAGGGCAATACAATTCTTCCCCGAGCCATCCAGGAATCCAACTTCTGCAAGCGCTCGCGATAAAATTTCCGAAGCTCTTTGTCTTCTTCCGCTGCCGTAGCCTTAATCAGGCTGCTGACCTTACCTTTACCACTCTCCAAATGCGGTCGCACCTGCTCACGAATGAATCCACCCACGAGGCGTTTCAAATCCACATCAGGAGAATAAAGCGTGCGCCGTCCACCATTTGCCTCAGCCTCCTTCACTGCTCCCAACTCACGCAACATCCGCAAACCTTGACTCGCCGATCCTTTACTCAAACTCAGCTTCTTTACAACATCATCAAGGGCTAGCGGCTCGGGGGATAAAAACAGCAAACCATAGATCTCACCCAGGGATTTCGGCAGACCGATCACCTTCACACCATCGACAAAAACATCGACAACTTGGCGTTCCAGCGCGCTCAATTCTCCTGTCACGCCTTCCTCCTTTACGAGCTTTGGTTTCACAACCATTGATTACTGAATCCGCGCGCTTTGTTCAATTCTTTTTGAACAAAATTTCTGCCAATCCTCCACCGCCTCGCACAATCCGCGCGCTTTGTGCAAGGTTTCTTCATACTCTGCGGCTGCCTCAGAATCTGCCACAATCCCTGCACCCACATGATAATGTAGGCTCTCCTGCTCTCGCACCAAGGTCCTGATCACTATGTTGAAGGCACTTTCACCATGAAACCCGAGGTAGCCCATCGCTCCGCAATACAAGCCACGAGGCACTTTTTCGACCTCTTG
>CANHKJ010000278.1 GCA_947460915.1 Verrucomicrobiia bacterium | reverse complement strand
GGCTTGGAGGCATCGCGCGAGAACCGACTGGCGGCCTATGGCGTGCCAACGACGCGTGAGTTTTTCGCCGATGAAACCGTGCGCTTGCCGGTGATCCAAGGGGTTGCGCTGGTGGATGAAGGCTTCGGACAAGTTCAGTCGATTACTCCAGTGGACGAGCATACCATCGCAATCACCGGCGAAAACGGAACAGTGGTGCATGCAAAGATTGATTGGAAATATCTCTTTTAGCGTGACATTTTCGCGGAAATTCTTGCCAAGACAGCGATTCGTTCATAAATCGATGCGTGTAAGATTTCGCCACATCCTGCGTATCTAAAAATTCAATTACCTCACCGAAAACAACCACACTAAACAACCATGAAATTGCACAATGCCATGTGGCCCGGACTCGTTGGAAAAGAGCCAGGCACCGACCACCCGCCGATCTCACTGGATCAGATGCTTGAAATGACCGCTGCTGCTGAAGTGGACGGTCATAAGTTCGATGGCGTCGATCTTTTCCTCTTCCATCCGCATACTGATCCTGATATCTCGGAAGACGATCTCAAGGCGATGGCCGATAAGATTGCAGAGAAAAATCTCAACGTTGGTTCACTCGTGGCACCGATTTGGCCGGGCACCGTGGGTGATTCCTCGATGGGCACTGATGAGCAACAGGAGAAATTCCTGCTTTCCATCGAAAAAGCCTGTCGCATTGCCAATTTGTTCAATCAACACGGCGTGCGCAAGTATGGCGTCATCCGCGTTGACTCCGCTGAATTCGGTGTGCAAAAGTGGGCAGAAAATCCCGAAGCCAACACCGCTCGCATTGTCGACACCTTCAAAAAAGCAGCGAAAATTGCCGCCGACCACGGCGAGCGCATCGCGGCCGAAGGTGAAATTTGCTGGGCTGGCATGCATTCCTGGGAAGTGATGCTGCGCACGCTCGAAGGCGTTGGCATGCCCGGAACCTTTGGTTTCCAAGCTGACCTTGCACACACCTACCTCTACCTCATGGGCTACAATGCTCCTGAGTCCGCCTTGTTGCAACCTGGTTACACCGATGCTGAGTTCTGGCCCGCCTACGAGAAGATGGTTGGTGCTCTGCGTCCTTGGACCATCGATTTCCACGTCGCACAAAACGACGGCACGGTCCACGGCACTGGTTCTCACGAGAAAACAGGCCGCCACTGCCAAGCCGATGATCCAAATGGCAAGCTCGACATCGCCAAATGCTCCGCCGTCTGGTTGCAAGGCGCTGCTGACCGCGGCATCAAGCACATCTGCTGGGACGGTTGCATGTTCCCCAACGCCACCCTCGAAAACCCCGCCACCTGGAACACCATCCTCAAGGCCATGGTTTCGGTGAAAAACGCTCTGTAATTATCGACGTATTCGGCAGTGATTTCACTTTACTTGGACACTTGTTGCCTCAATCGCCCCTTTGATGAGCCTGGGCAACTACGTGTCCGAGCAGAGGCTGCAGCGGTTCTAGAGATATTGCAGGGGATTGCTAGTGGACAGTATGATATGGTTAGCAGTTCAGTCATTGAGTGGGAAATTTCCAAGCATCCAGATCATCTAAAAAGAATGGAAATTACCAAATTGTTATCACTGGCTAAGTCATACGCTGTCCTCAAAGAAAGCATGGTTGACAGATCACGTAATTTGGAATCTTTTGGCTTCAAAAGTATTGATGCACTTCATCTTGCAGTCGCCGAAGAATCAAACGCAAATTGCCTTTTGACGACTGATGATAAATTGATTAAACTAGCTGCAAGATTACAATCATCTCTGCGAATACAAGTTATGAACCCTGTACAATGGATCTGGACTCAAATCTCATGAACACGATTACCTTACACGACATCAATGTGAAAGCTCAGGCTATTTTGGCGCGTGAACTGGCTCCAATGGAGTTTATACAGTTTTTTCGCCAATATGAGTCTGGGCATGGTGATTATACCCAAGAGCGCGAGCAGATATTGGGGCAGCCTAGTTTAGACGAAATCGTTGCCGAAGTTCGATCGATAGAAAAATTGCAAAATTAACAAATTCTCCACATAATTAACTACACACTACCTTATGAAAAAACAACTGAACGTCGGCGTGATTGGCTATGGCTTTATGGGCCGTACCCATTCGAATGCACTCTCCCAAGTGGCCCATTTCTTCGATACGGAATACGTGCCTGTGCGCAAAGCGATCTGTGGTCGCGATGAAGCCAAGGTTAAAGATTTCGCTGAAAAGTGGGGCTACGAGTCGTATGAGACCGACTGGCGCAAGCTCGTGGCGCGCGAGGACATCGATGCGATCGACATTTGCACGCCTAACGACTCGCATGCTGCTATCGCGCTGGAGTGCATCAAGCATGGCAAAATGATCCTCTGTGAAAAACCACTCGCCCTCAATGGTGAGCAAGGCGAAGCCATGGTCGCTGCCGTCGAGGCATCGGGCCTGCCGAACCTTGTTTGGTATAACTATCGCTTCCTTCCTGCTGTGACGCATGCGAAAAACATCGTTGCTGCTGGTGAACTTGGTCGCGTGTTCCATTACCGCGCTAACTTCTTGCAAGACTGGACCATTTCCTCCGATCTACCCCAAGGTGGCGCTGGCCTCTGGCGCTTGGATGCTGCTGCAGCAGGTTCTGGTGTGACAGGCGACTTGTTGGCTCACTGCATCGACACGGCCCGCTGGATCAATGGCAATATCGTTTCCGTGAGTGCGATGACTGAGACCTTCATCAAGGAGCGCGTTCACACCGCTACTGGCGAAAAAATGCCCGTCACCATCGACGATGCCTGCGCTTTCCTCGCTCGCTTCGAAAACGGTTCGTTGGCGATCTTTGAATCTACGCGTTATGCCCGTGGTCACAAGGCGCTCTACACTTTCGAGATCAACGGCGAAAACAAATCTCTCTTCTGGGATCTGCACGACCTCAATCGTCTCGAATACTTCGACCACGGTGTGCCTAGCGACCGTCGTGGTTGGTCCAGCATCCACTGCTCCGATGGCGATCAGCCATACGCAGGCAACTGGTGGGTTCCAGGTCTCTGCCTCGGCTATGAGCACAGCTTCACGCATGCGCTCTACGAGTTCCTCAAATCGCTCGAAAATCCATCGGCACCCAAAGCCTACCCAGACTTCCGCGATGCCCTCGGCACCCAATACGTTTGCGACGCCGTTCTCGAATCCGCTCGCACCAAGCAGTGGGTGGACGTGAAGCAAGCGTAATTATTAGGGAAAATTCAAACAAACGGGCGATGGTTGTAATTTACGACTATCGCCCTTTTTTTACGACAAGACATTGATAGCGGTAGGCTTTGGTCTCTTACCGATTTTACTGCGACTGATCATTTGCCCAGAAAGTAGATGAATTCTATTATCGATAGGCGCAAAGTTTTTTGGGAAATCGTGTTGTCAAGTAAGTAGGATGCGCTTTACTGATGCCTGATGAACCCAGCAGCGATTGAGCAACATTTGGTTTTAGTGATGATGGCGTGGGCGCTGATTATTGGTGCGGCATTTGTGGTGGGGCGATTGGGGAAACGGATGGGGCAGCCATTGGCAGTGGGGGAGATTGCAGCAGGTATTATTCTTGGGCCTTCTGTGCTAGGGCTTTGCGGAATATGGGGCGCGGAAACAGTGCAGTTTTTGCGAGGTGTGGAGGTTCAGAAGAGTTTGCAGTTACTTGGCAAACTTGGTTTGATTCTGTTACTCCTTCAGGTGGGAATGGAGTTTCATTTTTCTAGTATGAAGAAGCAATCGCGCACGGCATTGTACATAGCGCTGTTTGGAATCGTAGGCCCCTTATTTATCGGCTGGATGGTGGGCCCTTGGTTGCATCGGAATTTTGCACCTGAGGTGCCACAAACGGGGATGATTTTGTTCTGCGGCATTGCCATGGCGATTTCGGCTTTGCCGATCATGGGTCGTATCCTGATGGAAATGAATCTGCAAACGCGTCCCTTTGCCGTACTTTCGATCACAGCTGCGGCGCTTGACGATGTAGTTGGCTGGATTTTGCTAGCTTCTGCGGGAGCATTGGCTACCGCATGGGCAAAAAATCAGGCCTTTGCGATCACTCCGTTACTTTGGCAATTGGGTGGCATTGC
>CANHKJ010000277.1 GCA_947460915.1 Verrucomicrobiia bacterium | reverse complement strand
GATGGCCATGCGCAGCACCATGCTCTGGATTTGTTGTTCGGGCAGTCCGAGGGCTTTGGCTTCTTCGAGATGTTTGTTCATTTCCTCGACGTTGTTGGCTGTCATCGCCTGATAGAACGCGCGCGAGTTAGCCATCATGGCGGAGCGTTTTTTTTCCATTGCGGTGACCGCTTCACTGAGTTTTTTGATTCCTTCATCACCCTCGAGGGCGCTCTGAATCACTTCATCGGTGAGTTGTGAGGGATGTGTTTTGAGCAGAAATTTTCCATCGCGCACCAGAAAAGCCGTGGGAATGCCCGTTACGCCTGCCGCCTTAAGCCATTCGGTTTCAAAAGCACCGCCTTTGCCCACATACACCACGGGGTAGCTCATGCCCTTGCCTTTTTTCTTCACGAATGCGGCAACTTTTTCTTCGCCATCTTCCCAAACATTCATGCCGATCACGCGCAGACCTTTGTCGCGGTATTTTACGTGGAGTTCATTCACGTGCGGAATGGCAGCGATGCATGGTCCGCACCATGTGGCCCAGCATTCGAGGAGGTAGAGTTTACCAGGTTCCCAGTTTTCAGCGACTTTTCCTTGAATGATCCTGGCTGCTAGAATGGGCTTGATGTCAACCTCTGAGCCTGGCAATAGAGTGACGGCAGGCGCTTCGGTCTTTTCTTGCGCTGCGGGTGTTGCCGGTTTCACGGGAGTGGCTGGAATGGACTGGGCATGGCAATGGGCGATGCATGACAAAAGGATCAGTATTTTTTTCACAAAGTGATAACGCCGCCGAATGGTTTTTTTGCGCTTATTTCTGAATGATTGCTTAGCGATGAGGTAGAAACGGTCGGGTTTCATTGCTACGATGCTTTGATAAAGCCGCAAATTTTCTCGTAGATGACTTGATAAGAAAGGCTGCTTGCTGACGTATGGGGGAGATTGCGTATTTTTATCCGATGGATTCACCTCAACATGCCCTGAAATTGCCGGATTGCATGAAGCTTTTGCCGGAGGAGACGATGGGGGTGATGCGGCGCCTAGAATGGTATGCGCGGAAGCGGATGCAGGGGACTCTCAGCGGTCGGCATAGTTCGCCGGACAAGGGGTTCTCGGTGGAGTTTGCGGAGCATCGCGAGTATGCACCGGGCGATGATCCGAAGAATCTCGACTGGAAGGTGATGGCGAAAAGCGATCGTCATGTGATCAAGCAATACATCGAGGAGACCAACTTGCGGACGATGTTGGTGGTGGATGTCTCGGGTTCGATGGAGTACACGGGCGATGAGGCGGCGCAGGTCGATGGAGTGCCGCTCTCGAAACTGGCTTACGCGAAACATTTGGCAGCAGCGCTTTCGTACTTGTTCATCAAGCAAGGCGACGCCGTGGGCTTGACGACCTTTGATCAAGAGGTGCGGAGTTTTGTGCGCGCGGGCAGCAGGCCCAGTCAGGTGCGGCGGATTTTGCAAGAGCTCCATGAGACGAAGGCGGGCAAGGATACGGATTGCGGTGCGGTGTTGCATCGGGTGGCGGAGCGAATCCCGAAACGGGGCTTGGTGGTGGTGATCAGTGATTTGTTTGATGATCCCGATAAGATCATCGAGGCGCTGCATCACTTCGACTACCGTCAGCATGAGTTGGTGTTGTTTCATCTGCTCGCCGAGGAGGAGTTGACGTTTCCATTCAAAAAGTTTCAGCGTTTTCGCGATCTCGAAGGTGTGGCTGAAATGCTACGCATCGATCCGCAGGCGGTGCGTGCCGCGTATTTGGAAAAGGTCCGCAACTTTGTGAAACGGATCGATGGGGCTTGTGGAAAAATGCGGGCGGACTATGTGCCGGTGAATACAAAAACGCCATTGCGCGATACCTTGTTGCGCTATTTGGGAGGGAGGAAGTAGATGTTGTTTTTTCATCCATGGATGTTGTGGGGCTTGGTGGCGGTGTCGATCCCGATCATCATTCACTTGATGCGTAGGCAGGCGGCGAAGCCGATGGACTGGGGCGCGATGCGCTTCTTGATGGATACGATTTCGGTGCGCAGGCGGCGCATGGAGTGGGAGGACTTGTTGTTGATGGCGGCGCGGTGTTTGCTGCTCGCCTTGGTGGCTTTAGCGATTGCGCGGCCCTTTTTGACGCCTGATTCGCAGGTGCCATGGATGTTTGTGTTGCCTGCGGCTTTATTAGGAGTGGCCCTCGCCGGTGCCTCGTTTGTGCTCAGTGGCAAGCGTGCGCGCTGGTTGACACGAGGTCTTGCCGTTTTCTTGTGCCTGGTGGCGCTTTCGTTAGGCTATTGGGAGAAAATTTTCAACCTGCGTCGATTCGAAGCCAGTGGGCGTCGCGATGTGGCCTTGGTGATCGATGCAGCGGCGTCGATGGAGTTGATGCGCGGTGGCAAGACGGTGTTTCAATTGGCGATCGAGGAGGCAAAATCCGTCGTCAGTGAAGCGCCGCGCGGCACGGCATTTTTGGTGGTGCTGGGTGGACCTTCACCCCAAGCGATGACAGCATCGCCGTTGACGCATCGCGCGGATGTTCTCGGAGTGCTTGATGGACTCACGCCGATGGGCGGCTCGTTTCGTGCGCATGAGGCGCTGGGTGTGGCAACGTTGGCACTCGCGCAGGGCGCGAATGCGACCAAAGAGATGATTGTTTTCACCGACTCGCAACGCAGTGGTTGGCGGCTGGATGAACCGGATGCATGGGATCGCTTGGACAAGGCTTGGGATGGTCTGCCGACGCAGCCGAAGTTGTTGGTGCGGAATTTCGGCGAGCCGAATGCCTTGGTGAATGTGGCATTACGGTCCTTTGCGACATCGCGCACGGTAGTCGGAACGGATCGCGATGTGACCTTGCGCGCCGAGGTGATCAATACCGGAGTGAATGTGGTGACGCCGGGTGCGGTGACGTTTTTAGTCGATCAGAAAAAAGTCGGCACAGCGGCGGTGGGACTCTTGATGCCAGGACAAAGCACCTGGGTCGAGCTGCGGCATCGCTTTGGAAAAGTCGGCCCACATGTGGTCAGTGCAAGCGTTGAGGCGACGGATGATCTCGCGGTGGACAATCGATGGGAGATGGTGATGAACGTGCAGGAGCAGCTGCCGGTGTTGTTGATTGACGGCAATCCTTCGGGCTCGTTTTTTGATCGTGCATCGGGCTACACCGCTTTGGCCTTGGCTCCCAGCGCAGCGGTTTTGCAAGGGAAAACGGCGGGCGAGCGGTATCTGATGGATCCGCGTGTGGTCCCTGCGGCGCAGGTGAAGTCGGAGGATTTGGAGCAAGCACGGGTGATTGTATTAGCCGATGTGCCGCGCTTGCCCGAGCGTTTGGCGGCATTGATCGCGGCGCGAGTGCAGAGTGGTGCTGGCTTGATCGTCATCGCGGGGCCACGGAGCGAACCGGGATTTTACAATCCATGGAGCAGCTTGGATGGTCCGATCCTGCCGATGGAATTGGGCGAGGAAAAAATCGATGTCAAAGGTGTATCGCCTGCGCCTGCGACCTTTGTGCATGAATCGATGGCCTTGTTTCAAAAGCGCAGTGATCTGGCCGATGCGGTGGTCAAGCGTTGGCGTGCTGTGGGTGAAACGCGCGAGCACGGCGTGCTGGCTGCGGCTTTTGGCAATGGGGATGCTTTTCTTGCGACTCGACTGTATGGAAGTGGTCGGGTGATGCTGAGCACCTGTGCCTTTGACGCGAGAGCAGGAAATTTTCCCGCGCGACAATCGTTTTTGCCCTTCATTCACGAGTGGGTGAGCTGGGCCGCGGGTGGTGGCATGAACTGGAATGTGGCGTCGCTATGGAGTCCTAGCGTGGCACTGGACCAAGCGGGTGGTGGATTGACGGGCTACTATGAACGTAGTAATGAAAAAAATAGCAAAGTCTTGTTGCAGCGTACCGATGCGACGGTGGACTTTGACTGGACCAATCAATCGCCCGGAGAAAATGTGCCACGTGATCAATACATCGTGAATTGGAAAGCGACCTTGGTGCCGCCGATGACGGGTGATTATGAATTCGAAGCAGAGGTCAATGAATCGCTGCGCATGAATGTGGGCGATGGTCCGGTGTGGCAAGCAGATGCGGAAGATCATGAGCTTGGTCGCGTGGCGCTGGAAGCAGG
>CANHKJ010000276.1 GCA_947460915.1 Verrucomicrobiia bacterium | reverse complement strand
GATTTCATCATGAAGGCCTTGATCAATGCGACCATGGCGGTGCCAGCGATCAATTCGTCCTTTGCTGGTGATCACATCGTGCGCTTCGGTTCCGTCGGTCTCTCCGTGGCCATTGCGATCGAAGACGGTCTGGTCACTCCGGTAGTGAAAAATGCCGAGACCAAATCCTTGCTGCAAATTTCTCGTGAGGTGAAAGATTTTGCGGTTCGAGCGAAAGATCGCAAACTGCGTCCTGACGAATTCGACGGTGGCACGATCACCATTTCGAATCTTGGAGCCTGGGGCATCGAGTCCTTTGATGCTATCGTCAATCCGCCACAAGCCGCAATCCTTTCCGTTGGTGCGGTCATCGAAAAACCCGTCGTGAAAAACGGACAAATTGTCGTTGGCCAACGCATCAACCTCGGTCTTTCCTGCGACCACCGCGTTGTAGATGGTGCCATCGCAGCGTCCTTCCTGAGTGAGGTGAAAAAACTCATCGAGAGTCCAGCGCTGATGTTGGTCTAACAAGTGAGTTTTTTCCTCCTTGCAAAACAAGCACGGTCTTCAGTGATCGTGCTTGTTTGTTATACGGCAGGGCAGGCAAATGATCGGCAAAAACTGGCCGCTGCGCCTGCGACTAAGGACCAAACATCGGAGTGATTGGGCAATCGTTCGGCAAGTGGTTTTGTATGCGCGAGCCACGCAGCATAGGTCGATAAACAAGAATACACGAAGAGCAGCACTCCGAAAAATACAAAGAGAAAACCTCCAGGAACGGATTGGGTCGGGCGCGACATGGGATTAAGGAAGATCGAGAATGGACCAACGATGCATGGTGATGGGTGCATCAAACCACGTGTTTTGATCGTTGCCGCTGTGCAAGATGGCAACGGCTCCGATACCCGGATCAGCTTGAATCCATTTGCCTTCACCTAGGTAAACGATGGTGTGAATGCCGTTTTTTGTCACCGCAAGATCGCCTGCTTTCAGAGTCGAGTTATCGATCGATTGCACGGTTCCCTCGATGGCTAAGTTTTTGGTGAAGCTGCGGTATCCTTCACCTAAGGCTTTGGCACTGGTATCGTAGTACCATTGCTCCGCCGCCAAACGAAATGCTTTGCCATTTCCATGGGCGATTCCATATCGCAAGAGAGCATCGCGCAACGAACGACGAGGCAGGCCTGAGCAGTCGATGCCGCGCATGTTTTCTCCACCCCAGTAGTAGGTGCTACCCTCGTAACGCGCCAGGGCTTGCAAGTAGTTAGCACGCAATTCGGTAGCATCGATCGCCCGACTAGGCAAAAGAAACGGAGTGCAAGCAAGTATGGGAAGTACGATGAGTATCGTACGATAAACATAGTATTTACGCAAAAGAATCAAAGAGCAAATCCAACAGATACAGATGCTTCCGAGCAGAGCAAGTTTGGTCACGGAACTGTGAAGCGGATGAAAGAAAGCGGCCATCGCACAGAGAAAAAATCCGACGAAGAAAAGCTGCAGAAGCCGATCGAGGGAGACGGGAGATTTTTTTTCTCTGTTCATGAAAATCGAGAGAGTGATGGTGAGGCAAAAAAATCAGAGAATACCCGCTTCCAGTTCTTCCAAATAAATAAAGTCCGGAGCCTTAACGCCAGCCTGTTTGCGGATCTCCACAAGCTCGGGCGATTCAAAAAATTTGCGTGCATCAGCAGTAGAGGTCCACTGAGAGAAGTGCACGATCTTGTTAGCATCCTCCTCGTAACGCAGGACTTGATAGCTCCGTTCACCTGCATTCTTGCGAATGGTCGATGCCTGATCAAAAATGATTTTCCATGCCGCATAATCGGCAACTTCGTGGATGATGAGTACGTAGGGCACGGTGGTTGGGATATTAGAAATAGATCCGTTGAACGCGCGGGGTGATGCCGGTGTAGATGTGCCAGGGGATTGTTTGGGATTGGGCAGCGAGTTCGGTGACGGAAACGTGGGGGCCGAAGAGTTCGACTTCGTCGCCCTCTTGGATTTCGGGGGCATCGGTGACGTCGATCATCATTTGGTCCATGGTGACGCGACCAAGGATGGGGAAAAAGTGTTCTCTCACAAAAACGCGCGGTCCGTGGCCGGAGGCGTGGCGTGGGTAGCCATCGCCGTAGCCGATGCCGATGGTGGCAACGCGGGTGGGTCGGGTGGTGACAAAGCTGCGACCGTAGGAAACGCCGTGTCCGGCAGGCAAGGTGCGGATTAGGGTGACGCGCGACTTGAGGGTCATGACGGTTTGCAATTTTTCCTGATGCTGCGGCAAGGGTGAAATGCCGTAGAGCATGAGTCCGGGGCGGGCGAGATTGCAGGTATGGGGATCGTAACCGAGCAGACCGGCACTGTTGGCGAGGTGGCGCCAGCGGAAGCTGTGAGGCCCGCCGAGGAGATTGATGATGTGGGTGAATTGCTGAAATTGTGCACGTGTGAAGTCTTCGTCTTCATCGGCAGATGGCAAATGGGAGCCGATGCCTTCGATGCGGATGCCGTCGAGTTCGCGCAGCGCGCGGAGAGTGGAGGTGAGATTTTCGGTAACAAATCCGCCGCGGCCCATGCCGGTATCGACTGCGAGGTGAACGGCGAGCACGGTGTTTTGTGCGGTGGCGATCTGATCGAAATGGCGCGCTTCTTCGAGCGAGGAAATGCAGGGCACCCAGTGATGGCGAACGATTTCCTCACGTTCCTCGGACCATGTTGCCCCGAGCAAATAGATAGGTGTGGTGATGCCTGCTTGAGCGATGCGCCGTGCCTCACCGACGTTGGCAACGCCGAGAAAGGCGATGTTTTCTTCGGATAAAAAACGGGCGACGTCTTCGAGTCCGTGACCGTAGGCACCGGCCTTGACGACAGCCATCAGGGCCATGTCAGGCCAAGTCTCGGCAGCGATGCGAAGATTGTGACGGAGGGCGGAGAGATTGATTTCTGCCCAAGCGCGTGGTGGTGATGGCGGCATGGAGGGTGATGGTGCTGGGCGTTATAGCTTGTGGGATGATCTGTTAGAGATTTGTGACAAATTTCGAGGATGGATGGTATGGGTTCTCTATTGATTGAAGAGGCTGGGAGGCGAGACGCCTCCGCCACTTTACTTTTTCTTTGCGACGAGGAGGAAGACGATGAAGCCGAGTAGGCTGCCGATGATGCAGGTGCCCCAGAAGCCTCCGTATTCCATGACTCGGCCGGGTGGGTTCATGCCAAAGATAGAGACGAGGGTGACGAGCGGGAAAAAGAAGGCGGCGAGGCGATTGAGGCGGCGGGCCTCTTTGTTCGCTTCTTCGGCGGAAATGGCTTGGTTGGCGGCACTCTCGGCGATGGAGAAGTCCATGCCTGCCTTGGCATCGGAGGCGACGAGTTCGATTGCGCGTTCGAGGTCGGCAGCTTGGTCGCGCAGGGAAATGAGGCGCGTTTCCTCGGGTCGGAGTTCGCGTGCCGCTTGCATTACATCAAGCAAGCTGCGGGTGGCGCGTTGCATTGGGTGCATGTGGCGCATAACGTCGAAGTATTGGCGCGCTGTTTTGGCGGCCTCGACTTCGGTATCAAGTTTGTGAATGACGGTGCGGTAGGACGCAAGGTGAGCTTCGAGGCCATTGAGTCCGCCACCGAGTGGGGCACTTTTCCATTCGCCCAGAGCATTACGCCAAAAGACGACGGCTTGACGTACTTCATCGTCATCAGCGCTGGGTGGAGCGTGGAGAAGCAGCAGCAATTGGCCCTCTTCATCCATGAAACGTTGTTTGCCGACGGATTCGCCGAGGCGCTTGCGGATGGACTCGGGGAGTTCCCAGGTTTTCGGGATGTAGTTCGGTTTGAGCATAAAAAAGTTTTTAGTTTTCAGTTTTAAGTCGCGCGTGCTTAAGAATTTCTAGCGGAAAGTCAGAGGAATGCACTTATAAATGGAGAGAATTTTTGGAACGAGTGACTGACCACTAGCGCTGCTGTTTCCCAGAATTTGACTTAACCCTTAAAACCTAAAAACTTCATTTTTTCTCGCTGTAAGCTTTCAGGAAATCGACGCAGCCTTTGATGTCGGGCACGTTGTTTTCCCAGTTGTGTTCGTATTCGATGGTGACGTTGCCCTTGAAGCCATGCTTGTGGACTTCGTCAAGGATGGCTTTGAGAT
>CANHKJ010000275.1 GCA_947460915.1 Verrucomicrobiia bacterium | reverse complement strand
TGAGCTGGCCCTGTGGCAGGCTGAGGCCACGGAGAATTTGCTGCGTGCGGCATTTCCTGATGTGGAAGTGGTGCGGCAGGTGATCAAAACGACGGGCGACCGACGCACTGATGTGGCGCTGAGCCAGGTAGCGAAAAGCGAAGGCATTCTCGACAAAGGCGTCTTTACCAAAGAATTGGAAATCGCACTGGAAGCAGGCGAAATCGATGTGGCCGTGCACAGTCTCAAAGATGTGCCGACCATCTTAAGCGATCTTTTTGTAATCCCCGCTACACTCGAACGCGCTGGCGTGCGCGATGCTTTGGTGTGTCGCACCGAGGGAGGGCTTGCAGCCTTGCCTGAGGGGGCTAAAGTCGGCACCAGCAGTGTGCGACGGGCCCGACAATTGCAGTGGTTGCGCCCCGATCTGGTATTATGTGATTTGCGTGGAAATGTGCCGACTCGATTGAATAAGTTGGCGCAAGGCGAAGATTACGATGCGATCATGCTGGCTGAAGCAGGCTTGTTGCGCCTCGGCTATTTGGAGCGCAACGATCTCGGTCTGCACTACGCGATTTTGCCCGAAGACGAGTTTTTTCCTGCCGCAGGGCAGGGGGCGATCGGACTGGAGATTCGCAGTGACGACGACTGGATGAACGAGTGTTTGAAAAAGATCAATCATCAGCAAACTTTTGTCAGAGTCACTGCCGAGCGTGAATTTTTGCGACTGCTCGATGCAGGTTGCCACACTCCCGTGGGTGTGTATTCGGCCTTGGATGAGGACGAACTGTCGATGTATGCGCGGGTATTTCCTGAAGAAGGAGGTGAACCAAAAGTAGCGCAAGTGAGCGGAAGTGCCGCAGAACCACTCGCCGTGGCGAGAGAACTATTTGAAACATTATCATGAGTGAAAAAGGAATTTGTTATTTGGTCGGTGCTGGTCCTGGCGATTTGGGATTGGTGACCTTGCGGGCGAAGGAATGCATTTCGCTGGCGGATGTGCTGGTCTATGATGCGCTGAGCAGCGCGGAATTGCTGAAATGGACCAAGAAGGATTGTGAAAAAATCTACGTCGGCAAGCGTGCGAAAGATCATGCTCTGCCCCAAGATCAAATCAATGCCTTGATCGTGCAGCGCACCAAGGAAGGCAAAAACGTCGTGCGTCTCAAGGGCGGCGATCCGATGATTTTCGGGCGTGGCGGAGAAGAAGCCGCAGAACTGGCCGATGCTGGTGTTGCGTTTGAAATCGTGCCGGGCATCAGTTCCTCGATTGCTGGTCCATGCTACGCGGGCATTCCTGTGACACATCGCGATCATTGCTCGCAACTGACCATTTTCACGGGTCATGAGGACCCGACGAAGGAAGAAAGCTCCATCGATTACGAGCAACTCGCCAAGGCCCCAGGCACGAAGGTTTTCCTCATGGGCGTGGCTCGTCTGCGGACGATCTGCGAGCAATTTGTCAAGCATGGTGCGGCTGCGGAAACACCGATCGCGCTGACCCGCTGGGCGACCACGGGATCGCATCGGACCATCGAGGGCACACTCGCGACGATTGCAGACATCGCCGAAAAACAGAATTTTTCCTCTCCCGCCGTTGCCGTCATTGGCAATGTCGTCAAGGAGCGCGCCAAGATCAATTGGTTCGAAAAACGGCCGTTGTTTGGTAAGCGGATCGTGGTGACACGGACACGCGAGCAAGCTGGGACTCTCAGCAAAGAGCTGGCAAACCTCGGCGCAGATGTGGTTGAGCTGCCGGTGATTCGCATCGAGGATCCCGTCGATAAATTGGGCTTCGCGGAGCTGGTTTCATCGGCGCACGAGTATGATTGGCTGGTTTTCACCTCGCCGAACGGTGTGAGTCGATTCTTTGACGCTTTCTACTCGATCCATGACGATGCTCGTTGCCTCGGCAAGCCGAAAATCGCCGCCATTGGGCCGGGAACCGTGCAAAAACTACGCGAATATCACATCGGCTGCGACTTGTTGCCGGAAAAATACGTGGCCGAGGGGCTCGTCGAGGCATTCAAGAAAGAAGACATCGAGAATCTCACTGTGATGGTGGTCAAGCCCGAGGTCTCGCGCGATATTGTTTCGACCGGACTGCAAGAGATGGGCGCGATCGTTGATGACTGCATCGCCTATCGCACGGTTGCAGAAACCGAAGACCCGACGGGTGCGGTGGCGCGGCTTCGCGAGGATGGTGCCGATGTTATCACGTTCACTTCTGCCTCTACGGCGGAACATTTCTTTGCGCTCAACGTGCCATGGCCGGCGCATTGCGTGGCGGGTAGCATCGGTCCTGTGACCACCCAAGCTCTCGAAGAACTGGGGCATCCGCCTGCCTTTGAAGCGAAACAACACGACATTCCTGGCCTCATCAAAGCGATTCGCAAGCACCTCAAGGTGTGATTTTTCTAACAACATTTCTCAACGCTCATGTCATTTCCGATTCGATCAGCCTCTGTGCCCACCGCAGGTCTTTTTGTTTTTGCCCGCATTCTCGATAAAATCCGCTTGGATGCTGCGGGTCAATTGCCCGCTGGATATAACCTCGGAATCATCGCGGGCAAACGTACGTTTGATGACCGCGTTTGCCGATTCTTAGGCGTCGATTTTTCGGCCCTGCGTGCTCGAGTCTTGCAAGGCGGAAGCGATGAAGAAGTGATCGAATGGTGCTTTGAAATCGGTCGTCGTCCCGATGCCGAGCAAATCGAAATCTGGAATGGTTTCATGCAAAAACGCGGGTGGAATGACGCAGCTGCCGCAGGATTGGCGCAGCAAAAAATCGATGCCGGATTGGCGCATCGCGATGACATCCAGACATTCTTTGCCTTGTTCGATGCCGAAGAAGGTCGTGCCTAACACTCATGAAACCGCGATTGCTAGAACAGATTCGCGAAGAATTGCGTGGGCAATTGCTGCGCTTGAGCAAAGCGGCGCAAGAAGCTCACGCAGCCGCGACCGATCCCGGTAGCAAGGCCGAGAGCAAATACGACACGCGCAACCTCGAAGCCTCCTACTTGGCGACAGGCCAGGCGCGGCAAGTCGATGAACTCGCGACCAGCGTGCGGATTTTCGATGCTCTTGAGTTGCCCGATTTTCCCGCTGGGGCCGCCATCGACGTCGGCGCTTTGGTGGAAGTATCGCTGCGCGGCAATGCTCTCTATTTTCTGCTAGCTCCCACCGCGGGCGGTTTAGAAATTCTTCACGAAGGTCAGGAAATCACAGTTCTCACCCCATCGAGCGAGCTTTACGGAAAATTCCTCGGGTTACGTGCAGGTGACACCATCAAGCAACCGCCGATGAGGGTGGTGAAGGTTTGCTAGCGATGATTTACACCGAGGAGCAGTCTTTGACTTAGCTTCATTTCACACTCCCTGCAAAAACTTCCGTTGCGCTTCGGCTTCGGGGTTGAGAGGTTTTTGGGCGTTTTCGGCCTTGGTGTCGGAGAGGAGTTCGTCGCGGAATTTGGCGACGATGGCCTCTACCGGCCAAGAACTGGCTTCGCCGAAGGCGCAGATGGTGCGGCCGTCGATTTGGTAGGCTACGCTTTCCAAAGTGCTGATGTCTTCGGGGCTGGCTTGGCCGTCGACGAGGCGGTCGGTGATTTTTTTCATCCACATGCTGCCTTCGCGGCAAGGGGTGCATTGACCACAGGATTCGTGGGCGTAGAAGGAGTTGAGGTTGTTGAGAACCCAGGAGATTTTGCGGCTGTCGTCGATGACGATGACACCTCCGGAACCTGCCATGGAGCCGCAGGCGGCGAGGCTATCGAAGTCCATCGGGATGTCCCAGAAATTCAGATCACGCGTGCTGCCATCGGGGTTCTTGAGCTTGAAGGTTTCATCGCAGCGGAGGATTTTCGAGGAGGATCCGCCGGGGATCACGGCCTTGAATTCGCGGCCGTCTTTGGGACCTCCGCAGATGTCGTAGAGCAGCTCGCGCATTGTGAGCTTGCCGACTTCCACTTCGAAGTAGCCGGGCTTTTTGACATCACCGGAGACGCAGAGAATCCGGGTGCCAGTATTGCGGGCGACACCGAGTTTGGCGTATTCGTCGCCGCCCATCTGCACGATGTGTTTGACGTGGCAGAGTGACTCGACGTTGTTGACGATGGTCGGGCACATGTAAAGGCCTAGAGCAGCGGGGAAATATGGTGGCTTGAT
>CANHKJ010000274.1 GCA_947460915.1 Verrucomicrobiia bacterium | reverse complement strand
TTGATATGCATCCTCGTTTTTGACTAACTGAAATCCCTCGGCAACGGGAGTTGTGAAGGCGAATTTTTTGGCGGCAACATCGGCGAGAGAAAAACTCGGAATCAGTGCTGTGAACATGGTCAGGAGGGATCTCAGTGAGCGGTGAGCAAACTTCTGCATGACATGATGATTGCAGAAATTTGCCATTTGGCTATAACCTTTCTGGGGTAAAGTTCGAGTTGATTTCATCGCTCATTGGCGCGATTTCTCAGAAATACTTGAGATTCTTCGAGGAAGCCATCTTGAAATCCCTGCTGAAATAGGCGGTAATGTCGGGCTCGGTTGCACTCTTAAAAATGGTCACTCAGAGTGCGGCGCGAAATGATTCTCGGATGTTACCGTGAGAACCTCAGGGATTTTCATCAGCATACTGCTCGTCGCATGAACCTTATCTTCTCGCTTGGGGGATCGATGCGAGGCTGATGTTGGAGAAATACGACGTTATGGATGATGAATTACGATTTCCAGTTGAGCGCACCTTTTTTCAGCGCGTAAACATAGGCGAGAGCAAGAATGCCAGCAAATCCGGCGATGCTCAAGAGGGGGACCGTGGAAACCTGAACCATGTCGCGGAACTGCACGGCCCATGGATACATGAAGACGACCTCAATGTCGAAAATCACAAAAAGCATCGCTACGATGTAGAATTTGACCGAAAAACGTGGAGCTCCATCGCCCACAGGAAGCATACCGCACTCGTAGGCGCTGTCTTTGGTAATGTTCGTGCGAGCGGATTTACCGAAGACGACGCTGAGTGATAGAACCACCGCAGCAAATCCGATGGCGATTATCATTTGGAACAATACAGGTAGGTAGTCACTCAGCATGGCGGGCGGATGATTGGCAAAAATTCGCAAATGAGTCAAGCATAGAGCGGAAAAATGCAGGAAAATCAAATTATCCAAATCGTTCAGCAAGGGGCAGTTGCGTCGGTTGCGCAGTTGAAAATGATATGGGAAGTGATATCGATCACTATTTAGCTCTTTGCAGTGTTTTTCATGTTTCGCAAGTGATTTTGCCATTTCCAAACGCAAGGTGCTGAGATACAGAGATGGCGATGACTGCTGCGAAACATGGATTTGCAATGCCTGCCGAGTGGACCCGACAAGAAGCGATTTGGCTGTCTTGGCCGGTGGCTGATGAACGCCATTGGGCGGGAAAAAAGCAGGACTTGATGGGGGAAAAGTTTGCCGAGATTGCCGCCGCGATGTCGCACTTCCAACCAGTCCGCATCAATGCCCCAGTCAGCAATCACGAGCGCATCCGCAGCTTGTGCTTGCGTGCCAAAGTCAATGAGCGGCATCTCGAACTCTATGATCACCCGAACAATGATGTGTGGTGTCGCGATCACGGACCGATTTTTGTCAAGCATCGCGATAGTGGTGAGGTAGCGGTCACGGATTGGGGATTCAATGCGTGGGGTGGGAAATTTCCGCCCTGGGATCTAGATGATGCGATTCCGAAAAAAATCGCGCAGAGCCGAGAAATGCGACGCTTTGACGGTGGGATGATTCTCGAAGGCGGGGCGATCGAAATCAATGCTACGGGACAGCTGCTCACGACGGAGGCTGTGCTATTGAACCCGAATCGTAACCCAAAGATGGACCGTGGGGAGATCGAACATCATTTGCGCGAAGGCCTCGGCGTAAAGGAAATTTTGTGGCTCAAGAGCGGCATCGAAGGGGACGATACCGATGGGCACATCGACGATCTCGTTCGTTTTGTCAGTGATGAAGCCATGCTCGCTTGTGTGGAAAAAGACAGCACATCTCCCAATCATCGGGTGCTAACAGAAAATTTCACAGATCTGAAAAGCTTCCGCAAGACCAGCGGCGGCAGCTTTGATTTGCTCGAAATGCCGATGCCGCAGGCCTGCGAAGTGCCAGGTTGGCGTTTGCCGGTCCTGCCTGCCTCCTACGTGAATTATGTGTTAGTGAACCACGGTGTGATCGTGCCGCAATTTCGCCAAAAAGCCAATGACCAGCGGGCCTTGGCGATCATTCGCGAGGTGTTTCCGGATCGTGAAATCGTTGGCATCGACTGCCTCGACCTCGTCGAAGAAGGTGGCACCCTGCACTGCATCAGTCAACAGCAGCCGGAGTGAGAAGTAAGACTTCCAGAGATTTTCGGGATTAGAGGTCTTTCATCAATGCGTCTGATTGGCGCGGCGAGTTGGTTTTCCCGAGCTTGTGAAAAATTTCACAATCTGCTTGAGATATCGGGGAAACCAGTGCACCTTGTGCCGCGCACCGCGAAATTTTTTCTATGGAAACGACCGATACCAACCAGACCTTTGCCGCCTATGACTCGAAGATCGAGGGCAATGTGATTATCACGAAGGTAGATGCCGCGATGAACTGGATGCGCAAGAACTCGATGTGGCCGATGCCCATGGGTCTCGCTTGCTGCGCGATCGAGATGATGGCGGCTGCGTGCAGTCGCTTCGACCTCAGCCGTTTCGGCATGGAGGTGATGCGCTTTTCCCCACGTCAGGCCGATGTTATGATCGTGTCGGGCACAGTCACCTACAAGATGGCACTGGCTGTCAAACGCGTTTGGGATCAAATGCCTGAGCCCAAGTGGTGCATCGCGATGGGTGCTTGCGCATCGAGCGGTGGCATGTATCGCAGCTACGCTGTGCTCCAAGGCATCGACCGCTTGATTCCCGTTGACGTTTACATTTCCGGTTGCCCACCGCGCCCGGAGGCCTTGATCGAGGGATTGCTCAAACTGCAGCGCAAGATCGAAGGCACCGACGCTGTGATGGAGCAGAAAAAAGAACTGCTCGAAGACTTGGCCTAAAACTTATTTCCATCAATTCTGCTAGAAACACCGCATCATGTCCGCTGAAGACCTCGACGTATTGAAAAAAGAGTTTGCTGCCGAAGTCATCGGCACCAAAGAATTTCGTGGCGAGCACACCATCACGGTGTCCTTGGCCGCGCTGTATGATGTTCTGGCGTATTGCAAAAATTCGTTAGGCTACAATTTCCTGCTCGATATCTCTAGCCTCGATCATTTTGGTGATGATCCACGCTTTGAGATGGTCTATGAACTCGCCACCGTGGACGACAAAAAACACCTTCGTGTCAAAGCTCCCGTGGGCGAAGAGGAATCGGTCAAATCAGCTGTCGATCTCTGGCTTGCTGCCGATTGGCATGAGCGCGAAGCCTACGATATGATGGGCATCAACTTTACGGGGCATCCGAACATGAAGCGCATTCTAATGTGGGAAGGCTATCCGTTTTTCCCACTGCGCAAGGATTTCCCGCTAGCTGGTCGCCCCTCTGATATGCCTGATGTTGCGTTCACAGGTGTCGCACCGCTCGAAGGTGGTCCCTTCGTGACCTCATGCGGCACAGACGACGTTGTGCGCCGTGAGCCGCGTGCACGAGATCAAAAGTAATCGATTTTTTTCGCTCTCCCCATGATCCCTGCCGCACATTCGTTAGGACGTGCCCGCTGGACATGGTTGGTTCTCGCAGTGTTATTGTTGGTGCAAACCTATGTTGCATCGCGCGGTGGTTTCGCCGAGTGGCCAGAGATTTTTCTGCGTTTTGGTGTCTCACGCGATGAATTTTTGTTAGGCCACGTTTGGCAATTGGTCACGCATTTTTTCCTGCATGGAAATTGGTCACACTTGCTCACTAACGCTGTCATATTGTTGCTGTTGGCTGCGCGCATTGAGGACATTCTCGGGCGCAATATGCTTTTTCTATGCTTGCTCGTTGGCTCGATCGGCGGTGGCTTGATGCATCTGATACTTGTTCCAGCGGGCGGCCTGCTGGTCGGTGCCTCGGGCGCGTGCATGGCTTTGTTGTTGCTCTACACCACGGTGTCACCGCAATCGCGGGTGTTTTTACTTCCTGTATCTGCGGGCAATCTTGGACTCGGTGTCTTGATCAGTTCGTTGTTGTTGAGTCTGCTCAATCCTTTGCTGGGCCTGCCGTATCTCGCACGCATCGGTGATGTGGCGCAATCATTCTATCCGGGGCTATTTCTGATTGGGCATGCCTGCCACTTCGGTGGTGCGATGGCAGGTTTTTTGTTAGGTCGATGGATTTTTCGTGCGCCTGTGAGCCTGGAAAGGCTGCACGCGGAGCGGATGCGCAACGAGCTA
>CANHKJ010000273.1 GCA_947460915.1 Verrucomicrobiia bacterium | reverse complement strand
GCTTGCCTTGCGGCGGTGGAATGGGCAAAACGGTCGTCCGCACCGCAGGCGACGCGCGATTCCATAGTTCCGTTGCCCGTCTGAGGGGCTACTAATCACTACACCGCGCAGCCATGGAAAGCATCTCATCACGAATTCAAAAAGTTTCTCCGTCACTTACCCTATCGATCACCAATCAAGCCAAGGCCATGAAGGCACGCGGCGAAGAAGTCTACGGTTTGGCCGGTGGCGAACCCGACATGGACACTCCAGAGCATGTCAAACAAGCTGGTGCTGCCGCTTTGATGGCGGGTTTCACCAAATACACTGCCGCTTCAGGTATTCCTGAGCTCCGCGAAGCTCTCTCTGCCAAGCTCAAGGCTGACAACAATCTCTCCTACGATGCAAAAGACATTTGCGTCACCGGCGGAGCCAAAATGGCATGCTACATGGCGATCCTCGCGATGGTAGAAGAAGGCGACGAAGTTATCATTCCTGCACCGTATTGGGTCAGCTATCCTGAAATGGTGCTGCTCGCTGGTGGTGTTCCCGTGGTGATCGAAACCAACGAAGCGACTGGCTGGAAAATGACTCCCGAGCAATTCGAGGATGCCATGACCCCACGCACCAAGATGGTCATCATCAACTCTCCCGGCAACCCTACCGGAGCCATCTACACCGAAGAAGAATTGCTCGCTCTCGGCGAAGTTGCTCTGTCTGAGGACATCACGATTCTTTCCGATGAAATCTACGAGAAACTCGTTTACGGCGACGCCAAGCATGTTTCCATCGCCTCTCTCAGCGACGAGCTTTACAACTGCACCATCACCGTCAATGGCTTCTCCAAAGGCTATTCGATGACTGGCTGGCGCCTCGGCTACACCGCCGCTCCTCGCGCCTTGGCCGAAGCGATCGAGAAAATCCAGAACCACACTGTTTCGAACGCATGCTCCTTTGCTCAATACGGCGCCTTGGCCGCACTCACTGGCGACCAATCATTCGTTAGCGACATGGTTGGTGAATACGACGTCCGTCGTCAGTTCATGCTCGGCCGTCTTCGTCAGATCCCGAACATCCGCGTGGTCGAGCCAGAAGGTGCGTTCTATTTCTTCGTTTACACCGGCAAGCTCGGACTGAAGTCGATGAACCTCTGCGATAAATTGCTCTCTCGCTACAAAGTCGCCGCTATCCCCGGCATCGCCTTCGGTTACGATGACGGCATCCGTCTCAGCTATTGCACCACGCTTGACGTCCTCGCCGAGGGTCTCGACCGCTTTGAGGCATTCTGCCGCGAGCATTGATTTGCGTATAACGACGCTTTCTAATTCACACGCGCATCCTCACCGGTGCGCGTGTTTTTTTCATTAAAGCTGCAACAACGCATTTCTGATAATCCTCCTTGCCAAAACGCACGCTTTCCTCCACGTTCCGCCCGTCATGTCCGAACTTCCAACTGCCGACCTCCTGTCGCTCGATACCGATGGCCTTCGTGGCCGTCTCTCGAAGCTCAGGAGGTATCTTTGACATCCCTAGCCTCGAAAACAAAATTGCCGAGCTAGAGACCTCCATGTCTCAACCCGAATTCTGGAACAACGCTGATCGCGCTCGCGAGGTCAACGGCCAAGCCAGTGCGATGAAGAAAAAAGTCAGCACTTTCCTGGAATTGGAAACGCGTGTGGACAACATCGACGCGGCTGTATCGCTCGCCAAGGAATTCGATGATCTCGATACCGCACGCGAAGCATCCCAGGAGTTCGCGAAATTGGACCAAGACATCATTTCCTTCGAGCTGCTTACCTTGCTCAATCAACCCAACGATTCCGGTAACTGCTACCTCGTGATTTCCGCAGGCGCTGGCGGCACGGAAGCTTGCGATTGGGCGCAAATGCTGCACCGCATGTACACCCGCTGGGCCGAGCGCAAAGGCTTTGAGGTGGAAACGCTCGACTGGCAAGACGGCGATGAAGCGGGCCTTCGTTCGGCCACGATCAAGATCACTGGCGAGTATGCATACGGCTATCTGAAAAATGAACGCGGTGTGCACCGTCTTGTGCGCATTTCGCCATTCGATGCCGCAGGCAAGCGCCACACATCGTTCTCTTCGATCGATGCCACACCGGAAATTTCCAAGGAAATCAAGATTGAGATCAACGAAAAAGACATCGAGATCCAGACCACACGATCCGGCGGTAAAGGCGGCCAGAACGTGAACAAAGTGGAAACTTGCGTCATCCTGCGCCACCTTCCCACAGGCATCCTCATTCGTTCCTCCGCCTCGCGGACCCAAGGTGCGAACAAGGAGCAAGCCTATCAGATTCTCAAAGCGAAACTTTTCCAGATCGAGGAAGATAAGCAGAAAGCCGAATCCGAACGCGCCTACGGCGAAAAAGGCGACGTCTCCTGGGGCAACCAGATCCGTTCCTACGTATTCCAGCCTTATCAGAAAATTCTCGACCTCCGCACCGGGCAAGAAACAGGCAACATCCAACCTGTCATGGACGGCGATCTCGATGCCTTCATCGAGGCCAAACTCCGCGGAAAAGTCCGCGTCAAAGGCTCCAAAGACGACGAGGATTGATGGAGCGCGGACTTCAGTCCGCTTCTAACAAGTTCCTAAATGTCATGAGTTTTTTAGCCCCTGAGCATTTTCCTGAAAAATTCTCTAGCGCTCTTGCGTAGCTAAACTGTTATGACAACTATCACACGCAGAAATGCTTTAAAAACGCTCGCGGCATACGCCTCGATCCAGATTGTGCCGGGGCATGTTCTCGGTCTCAATGGTCAGACATCCCCCTCAAACCAACTGACTCGTGGCATCATTGGCTGTGGTGGCATCAGTGCCTCGCACCTTGATATGCCTGGTAAGTTGTTAGCCTTGTGCGATGTCGATAAAAACCATTTAGCTCAACGCATGAACGATGCCAAAGCCGAACAAAACGGCATCAAGGGCTATGAAGATTTCCGCGAAATGCTCACCCGCAAAGACATCGATATCATTCACGTCGCGACACCGCCGCACTGGCATGCTCTCATGTCCATCGAGGCTGCCAAGGCCGGCAAAGACGTTTGGTGCGAGAAGCCCATGAGCCGCACGATCGGCGAGGGCATGGCGATGGTAAAGGCTGTGGAAAAGCACAACCGCATCTTCCGACTCAATACCTGGTTCCGCTTCAAAGATGGCTTCTACGGCATGGGCGTGCCTGTGAAACAAATCAAAAAAGCCGTCATGAACGACCTGCTTGGCTGGCCGCTCAAGGTCACCGTCTCCGGTGTCACCGGTTTCGACTGGAAATTCTTCTGGGTCGGTAAAACCAATCTTCCGAAACAAGACGTGCCACCACAACTCAACTACGATATGTGGCTTGGCCCAGCGCCGATGAAACCTTACAATGCCCATCGCACTCACGGCACCTTCCGTGGCTACTGGGACTATGATGGCGGTGGCCTCGGCGACATGGGGCAACATTACCTCGATCCCGTGCAATACATTCTCAACAAAGACGACCAAGCACCGATCTCCGTGGAAATCGATGCCGATCCTCAAGACGGTGATGCCATCGGCACCTGGCGTCGCATCGAGTTCACCTACGCTGATGGTTGCAAGATCATCCTCGATGGCGAAAACAAAGACAAAGACGCCGCCTACATCGAAGGGCCGAAAGGGAAAATCTTCAAAAACTTCCGCTCCGACATCCCAGATCTCGACAAGAAACTCGCCACCCTGCCCGATCCTCCGGAGCAAATCGTCGACTTCCATGAAAGTGTGCGCACGCGCAAAAAATTCGCCCTCAACGAGCAAAACGGTTTCTGGTCCTGCACCATGGTTAACATGGGCGTCATGGCGCACCGTCTCAACAAGAACCTCAAGTTCGACCAAAAAACCATGACCTTCGACCTTCCCGAAGCCAATGCACTCATGAATCAACCCATGCGCGCCCCCTGGAAAATCGAGGTCTAACAAAAAGTTAGATAAGTCATTTCTTTCATCCACGCTTTCTCAAACGAAAGCGTGGATTTTTATTTCCAGAAATGTTGCCAAGCCTCGAATTCGGAAGGGCGGAGGCGGTAGCGGGCGAAAAACACAATTAACTTCTATTGACCCTATGTTTTGAATGTTGAAACGGTTGGAAAAAAAGTGAAAAAAGTTTTCGCAACAGGTTTTAGCTGAGTGCGAGTGCTCCATCACTGC
>CANHKJ010000272.1 GCA_947460915.1 Verrucomicrobiia bacterium | reverse complement strand
ATGGTCGGAACCCCGAGAAAGAATAGCACGCATTTCCAGTAAATGTTTTGTATTTACTGATATTTTCTCTTGACAAAATTACGCAGATTTCTTGATCAATCCCGTTTTTTCCCTCGCTTTTTGCGCAAGGGCTGCTAATGTATTGCTCGTTATGGCAACTACTACGAAACGCACTCGCTTCTCCCGCCGCCTCCCTGATCATGTCACTGATGAATTGGTCAATGTCCTTTGCGAGGACAAGATTTTCCCCTTTAATGATTTGTTCGAACGCACATTTGAGAAATTGAAAGTTCGTAATGCTGTGTCCGGAGGAGAAGAAATGCTCCGCCTCCGCGCCTACGAAAAGCTCCAAAACTTGGTCACACGTGGTCTTGTGGAAAAGATTGGCAAGGAATACAAAGGTAACAAGCGCGTTCGTGAGGCTCACTCTGAGTTCGCAAATGCCGAAGATTGATCCTATCTTCCTCTCCTGATAAAAAACCGCGTCCGGGTCACCCGCACGCGGTTTTTCTTTGTGGAAAATGAGCAAGATCGACTATGGCCGAAGTGAATTGATCCAATCATTTAGCCAGAACCTTAGACCACTCATCCGCCTTGAAGCCAGTTAACGCGATGCCATTTTCTTGATCGATTAAGAATGGCCTCTTACAAAGGTTGCCATTTTCCTGAATCAACGCGAAAACCTCATCGGCAGAGATGCTTGACAGCTGATCTTTCAATCCCATGGCGCGATACTCTACTCCCGATGTATTGAGCAATTTTCGAAGATCTCCCGTCTGCGCCCATGCGAAGTGCAACTCCTCGCGAGAAGGTGGTGTTTCACGGATTTCAAAATGCTCTGCGGAGAAGCCTTGGGATGCCAGCCATTTGGCGGCATCCCGACAAGTGGAGCACTTGCGATACGCGTAAAATTTCATCAATCCTGCGGCAATGGCTTGTCTTTGGTTTCTGGTAGGAACGGCAACACGGCTACACCCACAAGGAAGATCAGACACATCCACGATGCAGCATCACGGAAGGCATCAATTTTGGCTTCTACTGTCGATGCTTTGGCTGCCATATTTCCGGCAAGCAATCCAAGAGTGAGTGGGCCCGCAGCTGCAAGGTAACGGCCTACATTGTAGCAAAAGGAAACACCGGTGGAACGCAGACTGGTGGGAAACAATTCGGCCAAGTAGATGGAGAAACCAGCAAAGACGGAAAGCTGAAAGAAGCCCATCAACGGAGCCATCCATAGAACGTCTGTGGTAGAATTGATCTTTTGGAACACAAATACAGTCACGATGGCAGCGCAGGTATAGAATATCGCAAATGCCTTACGACGTCCGATTTTTACCGCCACGCGGGTGAAAGCAAGCATACCAAGGAATGCACCAACGTTGAAGCAGAGAAGGTTGATCGACATCCACATTTGTTTGCCAGAAGCGATTTTGGCTTCATCCATACCTTGCTTTTTCAAGCTGTTTGCAATGATATCCCCCACCATGTCAGAGGAAAATACGCCGATGCCCCAAAGTCCGACAACGCCGGCGCAGGATAGCAACATACCCAGCAGCGCGTGCTTACGCCATACGGGGTGGAAGAATAGATCTTTGTAGGAACCAGCTTTTTTGCCTTGAGCAGCAGCTTTGTCACGCGCAGCAATCCAAGCATCAGGTTCTTTGAGGCGCATTTGAATCGATGCGGTCAGCAAGGCAGGTAAGGCGCCAATCACAAACAGCCACTGCCAGTAATTTTTCACGGCAAAATAAGCCAAGCCTAGACCAATCAATCCTGCGGCAACATTGCCTACGGCCGAGAACGACTGCAAAACGCCCAAAGCACGGGGGCGAGATTCATTCGGTAAGGTGTCCGATACAAGAGCGACAGCGAGACCAAAGACACCACCCACACCAAGGCCGGTGATGAACCGAT
This sequence comes from Verrucomicrobiia bacterium, assembly GCA_947460915.1. Taxonomy (GTDB): domain Bacteria; phylum Verrucomicrobiota; class Verrucomicrobiia; order Verrucomicrobiales; family Akkermansiaceae; genus UBA956. The sequence goes on along the minus strand of CANHKJ010000272.1, from coordinate 2,259 downwards.
ACACACCAAAGTCGAACGGAGATTTCGAGAGCGCGGAAAGCCCTGTCGCTACAGAATAGAGCAGAACAGTAACACCAAGCATTTTCGCACGCCCATAGCGATCTCCCAATGAGCCGAAAATCATACCACCGGTCGCCCAACCCAAGACGAATACCGATGTCATGATGCCGGCCAGCTTTTTCACGATCGCAGGATCTGCACCGGGTCCACATAGATGAGTCAAGGCAGGAACACGTGCCAAATTGAATAACTGCTGATCCAAGCAGTCAAACATCCATGCGAGCGTTGCTACGATGAATACGAGCCGCTGATACTTATTCATACGACCCCACCAGCCGCCTTGATTCTCGGAAATTGTCATGGAGGAACAACTACACAGACGAAATCTGTATGACAATCAAAAAAGCCACATTTTGCACGGGCAGCATGTCATACATCCCAAAAGAAAAACGCGCATACCAGCGAGGCATGCGCGTTAGGGAAATCTAGCAGATTAGACTCATGAAGTCACGCGCATCGGCATCAGCACATAAAGGAAGGATCCATCAATGCGGATCACGCCAGGGCTCATTTCATCGATCAAATCAAGATAAACGGTCTCGGTTTCGAGATTGCGCAGCGGAGCCATCATGAACTCAGGATTGAATGCCACTTGGATTTGCTTGGCCTCATACTTGACGAGCATTTCCTCACGGGCTTCACCGACGTCTGGCGAGTTGGCGGAAATTTCGACTTTGTTATCGGCAAAAACCAATTTCACCGAGCTGGATTTGTCCGAGGCCAGCAAAGAAACACGGCGCACGGTATCGAGCAGAGCCTCACGAGGGAGCTCGACGCGCTCATTGGCATCGCTCGGAATCACCTGGCGGTAGTTCGGGTAGTTGCCTTCAATCAATTTGCTGACCAGCAAGGTATCACCTACGCTGATGGAAACTTGATTGTCACTAAGACGTAAAGAAAGCTCTCCTTCGGTGCCGAGCAGACGTTGCAATTCTTGCACCGCTTTGGTCGGGATGATCACATCAGTTTCGTGGGAGGCAGGAAATTCCAGATCGCTCTCTGCCATCGCCAAACGACGACCATCGGTCGCAACCAAGGTCATTTTGCCGTCGCGGAACGATGTGTAAATGCCGTTGAGAACATAGCGAGTCTCGTCTGAGCTGATCGCATACGATGTTTTTTTCAAGCCATCACGCAGGTCGCTTTGTTGGATTTTGAATTCTTTCGCGCCGTCGAAGTCAGGAAATGGAGGAAATTCTGCTTCGCTAAGGCCGTTGACTTTGAAGGTAGCGGAGCCACTGACGATCGTAGCGATGTTTTTGCTATCGACGCTTACCTCTACCTCGCTGGCTGGGAGCTCACGTACGATGTTGACGATTTTCTTCGCAGGAAGGGTGGTAGCGCCTTCTTTGTCAACGTTTGCCATCACCGAGCCCGTGATCCCTACATCAAGATCTGTCGTGGTAAACTGCAAGCGGTCGCCTTTGGCAACAATCAAGACGTTGGATAAAATGGGTAGAGTCGTGCGGCTGCTGACGACGTGCTGGACTTTTTGGAGTCCTTCGAGGAGTGCTTCTTTGGAAATGCGAAACTTCATGATTCGTGGTGTCTGATGTTCAGGCGGGATGAGTTTTCTACCTTTCGTAGCCAATTACAAGCACGCAATTCAGAAAAACGTTTTTTTGTTGAGAAAGTTGGAGAATTTTTGGAATCTCGTCTCCACCCATGGCCGTAATTCATCCAAGCATTCCCTTTTCTTTTCCGGGTATCTCCGAAGACATCGATCGTTTGAAACGTCTGTTGGTGCACTCGCTTTCCTTGATGAAATGGGCAGCCCCCCTTGAGCCTCAAGTGCTGAATATTGCCTGCGGACGTGCGGACGAGACCGGAATCCTGCTCGAAACACTCGCAGCCCATCGTCCTCGTTGCCAATATCTTGGCTTGGATCTGCGCCAAGCCGAAATCCAAGAAGCGCGGCGTCGATGGGGGCGCGCCATTTCCTCTGAGACAAAGCAGGACCTTCAGATCGAATTCCGCGTCGCCGATGCAGCATCGGCCAGCGCCTTGCCCGAGGGTGAGGTGTTTGATTGCGTGTTCATTCGTCACCAAAACTACTGGGATGCACCTGCTGTATGGGATTTGATTTTTCATCACGCCCGAATGCGCCTGAAGCCCCAAGGCTTAATGATTTTCACCTCATACTTTGATCGCGAGCACGAACTCGCCATTGCGGCGCATCGCTCACGCGGCTTTCCTCTT
>CANHKJ010000271.1 GCA_947460915.1 Verrucomicrobiia bacterium | reverse complement strand
TGAGTTTGGCGAGATCAGGGAAGGGTTTGTAGGTCCAGCCGTTGGGCACGACGCGTTGGACGAAGCCGCGTTCAGGGCTTCCTTTGTAGCCAGCACCTTCCCATGCGGCGATGTAGAGGCGGCCTGAACCATCGACATCGAGGTCGGCGGGTTGAGAGATGCCGATGAAATCTTCGGGTTTTTGGGTAAAGGATGGCCCGTCTGTTGTGAGGCGGTGGATGTAGACTTGGTTGCGGCCCCAGTCAGCCATCATCGGTGTTTTGTTATACTTTTCTGGCCAGGTGGCTTCATCGAGGAAAAGTGCGCCGGTGCCGGAGCCGCCGCCGAGGTCTTCGAGGGCGGGGATGATTTCGTTAGTGAAGCTTTTAAATAGGATGGGGTAGCCGTATTGTCCAGTTTGGATGTGGTGGGCGAAGCGGACATTCCAGCCGCCGCCGTCGTTGGTGTTTTCGCGGCTAAAGACGTTGAGGAAGGGGTCGATGGCTACGTCGTAGACGTTACGGTGCCCTTGGGTATAGGTTTCCAATTCGGATCCATCAGGGCGGACACGAACGATGCCGCCGCCGAGCATGGTGAGGGTAGTGCCATCAGTGCCTTGGGCGTTAACAAATCCGAAGTCGCCTACGGAGATGTAAATCCAACCGTCGATGCCCATGCGAATGCCGTTGGTGGTGTGGTCAGCGCCGCGGTCTTGGTTGTGTTTCGGAACGGAGATATCGCGGACGAGGATTTTGGGCGGGCCGTCTGCGATGCCGTCGTTGTTTTTGTCTTCAAGGACGGAGAGGTGCATTCCGGTGAGGATTCCGGTGTCTGCTGGGATGACGGTATGAAGGACGTAGAGTTTGTCGCCGAAGGAGATGATGCCGCGTGGGTTATCCAGTGCGGCGAAGATGGTGTGTTTGTCGGCTTTACCGTCGTTGTCGGTATCGACGAGGCGGACGATGCGGCCTTTTCCTGGGCCTTTGCCGAGGGAGCCAAGGAGGTCAACTCCGACATAGACTTCGCCGGTGGCGGATGCGGCGATGCAGGCAGGGGAAGGAGCGAGATCGCTGCCAGCATATTTCGTGTAAGTGAGGTCGGTGGGGTTTGCCGCAGCGGAGAAGGTAAGGGCCGATAGTAGGCTAGGAATGAACTTGTTCATGGGATTGAGCATGTGATGATTGACAATAAACGTTGAGAAGTGGTCGAATGTTTCTTTTGGAATGGGTTTTCGTGATTTATTTCTGAGTGTGTATGGTTGAAGAATGTCTAGCAGCTGTATTCATAGCGCAATGCGGCGAGGCCGAGTAGCGCGGCGGTTTCTGAGCGGAGTATGATGTCGCCTAGGGTAATGGGGTGGAATCCGTTGGTGATGGCTTCCTGTATTTCTGTAGGTGAAAAATCGCCTTCGGGGCCGACGAGAAGCGTGGCTTGCTGGATGTGTGGGTGTTTTTCTAACAGCCCTTTGAAGGAGCTTGCACCTTCGGCGAGGGAGGCGATGATCGATAGCCCTTCGCGCGGTGATTGGATGAATGTTTGCCAGCTTTGTGGTGTTTCGATGATCGGCATCCAGTTTTGACCACATTGTTTGCAGGCCTCGAGGGCTACTTTTTGCCATTTCTCGGCTTTTTTCGGCGCCTCGTGTGAGTCGTATTTGACTACGCTGTGTCGGGTGATGAGGGGGATAATGCGCTGCACGCCGAGTTCGACGGCTTTCTCGACGATCCAGTCCATGGTTTTTCCCTTGGGAACTGCTTGGGCGAGGGTGATTAGCGGTGTGCGCGGCGGTGTGTGTATGATTTCTCCTAGCTCGATGCGCACGGCGTTTTTGCGGCACTCGATGATGGTGGCGAGGCTGTGCCTGCCTGAGCCATCGAATGCTGTCAGGGTATCACCGCACTGCATGCGCAAGACCTGGGAGCAGTGGCGCGATTCCTCCTCATCGAGTGTGGCCTGAGATTGCCAGTCGCTTGGGTGAAGATGGAATCGCGCCATGGATGATCGGTATTAGAGGTCGAAAAACTTCTTTGCCTTGCTGAAAAAGCTTTCCTGCATGGGGCTATTTTTTTCACCGATGGACTCGGCAAATGCCTTGAGTTTGTCTTGTTGCTCCGCGTTGAGTTTGGTGGGAACCTCGACTTGCACGGTGACGTGGAGGTCACCTTTGCGGGTGCTGTTGAGACTTGCCATGCCTTTGTCCTTGAGGCGGAATACGGTGCCACCTTGGGTGCCGGCGGGGATTTTGATCGAGGCTTGGCCATCGAGTGTGGGCACTTTGCTTTCCCCGCCGAGTGCGGCGGTGGCGAAGGAGATGGGGACCTCGCAGAATAGGTCGTCGCCTTCACGCTCGAAGAAATCATGGCGCTTGATGACGAGGAAAACGTAGAGATCGCCGGAGGGACCACCGCGAAGGCCGGCATCGCCATTGCCCGTCGAGCGGAGGCGTGTGCCGCTATCGACACCAGCGGGGATGCGAAGCTTGATGTTGGTGTCTTTTTGCACGCGTCCTTCACCACGACAGGCGTCGCAGGGATCGGAGATGAGTTCGCCCGTGCCATGGCAGGTGGGGCATTCGCTTTGTTGAACGAAAATGCCTGCTGAGCGTGTGACTACGCCACGACCGCCGCAGGTATGGCATTTTTTCGTGCCGCTGCCGCTCTTCGATCCGGAGCTGTTGCATTTTTCACAGGCAACATAGCGCTCAATCACTAGTTCTTTTTCAACACCCTTTGCCGCTTCTTCGAGGGTGAGTTCGAGGTCATAGCGCAGATCGCTGCCTCGTTGTTTGCCGCTTTTGCGACGACCGCCGCCACCAAACATGTCTTCGAAGCCGCCGCCGCCAAAGGCACCGCCAAAGACTTCGCGGAAAAGATCCATGGGGTCGTGGAAGCCGCCACCGCCGCCGCCACCACCGCCTGGACCACTGAAGGCTTGGTGGCCGTAGCGATCGTAGGCGGCACGTTTGTCTGGATTGCTGAGGATGTCGTAGGCTTCGCCTAGTTCTTTGAATTTTTCCTCGGCAGCTTTGTCGCCTTGATTTTTGTCAGGATGCCACTGCATCGCCAACTTGCGGTAGGCTTTTTTGATTTCATCTGCGCTGGCAGATTTCGAGACACCGAGGACTTCGTAATAATCGCGTTTGTCAGGCATAGTGCGGGTTTATTCTGCTTGGGCTTTGGCGACGATGACGTTGGCGGGGCGCAGCAAGCGGTCGCGTAGGCGGAATCCGCGACGGGTAACGCGGATGACGGAGCCAGGGGCGATGCTGTCACTGACTTCTTCGCTGATGGCTTCGTGAAGGTTCGGGTCGAATGGGGCGTGCAGCGCGGCGATTTCTTCGACGCCTTGTTGGCTGAGAAACTCGTTGAACTGCTTGCGAACCATGTCCATGCCGATGTAGATCATGGAAGATGTATCGCTAGCAGCGGCCATCATGCCCATCTCGAAGTTATCAAGGATGGGGATCAATTGCTCGAGAAGGTCTTGGTTGCCAAAGCGCACGGCTTCTTCGCGCTCGCGGGCGACACGTTTGCGGAAATTATCGAAATCAGCAGCAGTGCGCACGGCGAGATCGCGCCAGCGGGCGACCTCCTCGGCCATAGCCTGGGCTTGGTCGCCGCTATCGATTTCTTCTTGTGCCATGGCATCGGCCTCGAGTTGTGGATCGAGGACCTCGACTTCGTTCTCGGGAGTTGGTTGATTTTCGCTCATACGCCGTTATTCCTAGTCGAAAAAGCCGTTTCGTCAATACTGTAGTGATCCAAATTGAATAGTGTGTCTGTGCTTTGCGAGAATTCGTTGCTTTGATTTAGACTGTTTGCCAAAAATAATTGCCGAAATGCGAAAGTAAAAATTGTATAAACGTTTGAATCGCTTCAATACGAGGCATCTCACGTCCGCGCATTAGTCCTGATCTTGATTCCTGCACACTCCCTAAGTTTGTCGTAGCCAACTATGAGTGCGCTAATGAGAAGGCTCGCAAGCGCCTTGATGCCACCGACTTAAAATTGTTCTCGTGCTCGATAACGCCAGCTGGCATAGGGAAAAAAGTTTGCAATGGCATCACATCAAAAGCCATCACCTAGCGGGCTATATCTCCAACAAAGGATGTGAGTTGGAGCAAAAGCTCTTCGATAGACTACAATCACTCTTGCGAACTCCCGACAACGTCCAATCCATCTGCGCTAATCGATCCTTTAACGGAACGTA
>CANHKJ010000270.1 GCA_947460915.1 Verrucomicrobiia bacterium | reverse complement strand
TTTGCTCGATGGAAATTCGTTTGTCACTAGTGCCGTGAATGGATTGAACCGCGCTTTCATTTTGACCCAAGAAGGAACCTACGCCACAGGCAATGGCCTCATTTTCACCGAAAATCCAGGAACTGCTCTCTCCCACGACATTTACATCGATCATACACCCACCAGCACATCTCGCTATCAAGGCGGATATTTTCTGCCTGCTTCTTCCCCGTGGGAATCATTGCTCGATGATGTGCCACTGCGGATCTTTGTGCGCGACCTGAGTGGATTGCACACCTTTGCAGGTCGCACCTGGACCGAATCGAACCTAGCTTCAGTGACTCGGATTCCGGCAATAGTGAACGGTCAAAATGGTCGAATTCTCGAAGTCCGTTTTGATGGCAAACCTCTGCGTTATGCAGAGTGGCGGACCGAGCAATTTCCTACGGAACCTGAGCTGAGCGATGATGCTGTTTCTGGACCCCATGCTGACCCGACAGGCAGCGGCATCGCCAATCTTCTCCGTTTCGCACTGGGTCTCACGGCAAATCAATCGCCGACCAATGCGCTGCCCACGCTGACGAAAACCAGCAATCTCGCAACTTTCCGATTCCGTTATTTTCCCGAACTCACAAACATCCGTACGATTGCTGAGAGCACGAGCACTCTTGATGATTGGAGCCAATCCACTGTCCTATTCGATTCACAAAGCAGCCTCACCCTCCCTGATGTGAATGGTATGATCGAAGTCACTGAGCCAGTTGTTCAAACCAAGCGCTTTTATCGACTCAGGATCATCGAGCTCACGCCGTAACGCCAAGTTACTTGATAGATCATTTTTTAGTACAACGTAGAGTTCAGGATGCTCAAGTCGCTTTGCCTTGTATTGATTTCTGCCCATGCCGCACTTGCACAGGGCAACTTGCATGCAGACTCGGACTGGATGGTCGATCCCCGACCTTTTAAAGCCCGTGTCAGCGAAGACAAGCAACGTGGGGTGCTGATCATGGAAAATGGACTGGCGCGCCGAGTCATCAAGCTCGCACCCAATGCCGCGACGATTTCGTTAGAAAATCTAACAACTGGCGAAGAATTGTTGCGTGCTGTAGCGCCCGAAGCGCGAGTCACCATAGATGGCACGGCTTACCCCGTAGGAGGACTGACTGGGCAACCCGTACAAAATTTCCTCAAAGAAGAATGGATCAAGGATCTGAAAGCAATTCCCGGATCTTATCAGTTTTCGCGTTGGGAAGAAAGTTCGATCGAACCTCGATTTGCTTGGAAAAAACGTCCTGAATGGATGGCAAAAGATCACCCATGGCCTGCGCCCGGAAGGCACATCGTCATGCATTACGATCCACCCGCTGCGCCTAGCAAAAATCTCAGCGGCAAGGTAATCGAACAAGAAACTTTCGGTGCCTTTGCTCCGCCAAAAAGCGATTGGAAAATCACCGCGAGCAAACTTCATGCGCGTTCATCGTTCAACAACGAAGGAAAATCGGGAGAGATCATGTCACTGCCCGATTGCTCGGTATTTGCTGAACGCGATTGGCCGAAGGAGGCCGTAACAGTAGAACTCGAACTCGATGCAGGAGACGATGCTCTATCAAATGCTTGGGGCCCCGGATTGGCTTTAGTCGCAGCTGATGGTCAAACGGCACACTGCATCATTCGCCCGCATCAGCAAGTATATGAAACACCCGCAGGTCTCATCGGCAAGCTTGACCGAGCCAAGCCAGTTCGGTTGCGCGCGCGTCTTGACGCAGGAAAAGTGCACTTCGAGTCCAGCCAACAGGGAGAAAACTTCACAGCGCTCGCCGCGATTGCCTTTCCGCAAATGCCGACAAAAATTCGCATCGGAAAAGTTGGTCGTGATGGCAAGGGCGGCGACTACAATGGCGCGGACCAACAAACGACTTTGATCCGGTGCCACATGCGCGAGATCACATTTCGCGAGATGGAAACAAGCACGGCACATCAAGCGCGCGTTGATCTACCGAAGATTCAAGTTCACTATGAAATCTACGATGGCATTCCACTTTTCAGCAAATGGTTGACCATGACCCAGAGCCACGAAAAGCCTGTGCGACTCACGTCATTTACCGCACACGAACTCAAGCTCGCCGAAGTCGAAAGCTCTGTGAACACCGCACCGACGAGCGAAAAATTTCCACTGTGGGTCGAGACTGACATGGCCTTCGGCGACATGACTCCCGAGTATGCCAGTCCTTGTGTGAAATACTCCGCAGATCCCGAATACGCAACGCAAGTCCACTACGATCGACAAACGCCCTGTCTGTTAGAATGCAAGCCGCCACTGGGTCCCGATCAAGAAATTTCGACGAAGACGCCCTTTGCCTCTTTCCGCGTGTTCGAGCTATTGCAAGATTCGAGCGAACGTGAGCGTCGGACTTTGGCACGGCGAAAAATGTATCGCACCATCGCTCCATGGACTCACGAAAACCCACTGATGTTTCATAAGGTGCAAAGTGATCCCGCCACCATTCGCGAGGCCATCGATCAAGCCGCGGAAGTCGGCTTCGAAATGGTGATCATGTCCTTCGGTTCTGGCTTTAACTTTGAAAGTAGAGACAAAGCTTACTGGGATCGCTACAAGGAACTCGCCGACTATGGGCGCTCCAAAGGCATCGCTCTCGGTGCATACTCCGTGCTTGCTTCGCGCGGCGCGGCTACTCAAAAAGACAACACGCAAGGGAGCCCCGCTCGTTATGGCGTGATGCCTTGCCTCGGCACGCAATGGGGACGCGATTATCTCGACAACATCGTGGCCTTCACTCGCTATGCGGGCTTTTCCGTTTTCGAAAATGATGGTTCCTATCCCGGCGACATTTGCTGCGCTACGGATCATCCATTTCACCGTGGCAAAGAAGATTCGCAGTGGGTCATGTGGCGCGCCATCACACAGCAATACCAAGCTCTCCGCGCCGAGGGAGTCTATCTCAACATCCCCGATTGGTATTTTCTTAGCGGTGCCAACAAAGCCGGCATGGGATATCGCGAGACAAACTGGAGCTTGCCCCGTGCAGAACAAGAAATCATCGAGCGCCAAAACATCTACGATGGCACCTGGAGTCGCACTCAAAGCATGGGCTGGATGTTTGTCCCTCTCTCTCAATACCACGGCGGTGGCGCAGCAGCGACCATCGAACCATTGCGCGAGCACTTGCCACATTACGAAGCGAGATTTGCCAATCTGTTAGGCTACGGTGTGCAAGCATGTTTCCGTGGTCCACGCTTGTATGACTCCGAGGAAACCAAAGCTGTCGTCAAGAAATGGGTGTCATTTTACAAACAACATCGCGATGTTCTCGACAATGGTGAAATCATCCACTTGCGACGCCCCAGTGGTCGCGATTGGGACGGCATCCTCCACGCCAATCCATTAGGCAAAGAACAGGGCATGCTCTGCATCTACAATCCGCTCAACGAGGAAATCACTCGCAGCATCCGCGTGCCCATGCACTATACGGGATTGCGCGGTAATTGCCGCGTATCGATCGATGGCAATGAACCGACAGCTATGGAGATTGACGGCACGCAGCACATGACATTGCTTCTAAAAATTCCCGCACAAGGGCGCAGCTTCGTAGTTTTTCAGAAATAAGGGCATCGCACAAAACGTCTGCTACCGTGAAAAATCGGAGCATCGTGACACGTATAGGAATACGGAATGGTGTCTCGTTTTCAATCATTAACAATGATTTTGCCCGTGTTGGCGACTTCGCTCCTCGCTGCGCAAAGTCCCCATCCTGGGCGTGAAATTTATGCGAAACATTGTGCTTCATGCCACGGTGAAAATGGCGAAGGTGTCGAAGACGAATGCGATGAACCATTGCAAGGTGAACGCTCGCTTGCGTCCTTGATCAAATACATCGATAAGAATATGCCCGAGGATGAGCCGCATCTTGTCGTCGGCGAAGATGCCAAACAAGTCTCCGAATACATCATGGGGGCTTTTTATTCTGCCGAAGCGCGTGCACATCAACCTGCTCCGGCCAAAGTTTTTGCACGATTGACCAATCGCCAATTCCGCGAATCGGTAGCGGATCTGCTGGGCAGTTTCGGGCCACATTCCCAAGCAGGTGACGGTACAGGTCTTAAGGCCCAGTATTTTCAATCCGATGGCATGAATAAAAAGGCCAAGATGGCATTGGAGAGAAAAGACACCGCGTTATCATTTGATTTTGGCGAAGCAGCACCATGCGATGGCATCAATGCCGAGCA
>CANHKJ010000269.1 GCA_947460915.1 Verrucomicrobiia bacterium | reverse complement strand
CTTATCGATAACTGGCTTATACATTTCTTTTTCTTCTCCGATTTATCGGAGTTCGTCTCAGGCCTGACCGTCCCCAAGCTCAATCAGGGCAATCTTCGTGAAATCCCAATTCCGCTCCCCCCGCTGGCCGAACAGCAGCGGATCGTCGGCCTGCTGGACGAAGCGTTTGAGGGCCTCGCCACCGCCAAATCCAACGCACAAAAGAACATCCAAAACGCCCGCGCCCTCTTCGAAAGCCACCTCCTATCCGTCTTCACCCAGCGCGGCCCGGGGTGGGTGGAGACGACGCTGGAGAGTTGCTGTGAACAGATTTTTGCTGGCGGCGATGTTCCGAAAGACCGCCTTTCGCAGGAGCGGTCTGCGAAGTTTAGCATTCCAATTTACTCAAATGGTGAGAAAAACGATGGCCTGTATGGATTCACTGACGTACCTCGGGTGACGAAGTCGAGCATCACGGTTTCTGCCAGAGGCACGTTAGGTTTTACTGCAATCAGAACCGAACCATTTTTGCCCGTGGTTCGCTTGATCGTTTTAGTTCCTGACGAAAAGCAAATCACTCTGTCGTTTTTGTATTATGCAGTAGTGGGAATGGATTTCGGAAATACTGGAACGTCGATACCTCAATTGACAGTGCCAAATTTTAAGGAGTCCAAGCTCTATGTTCCCTCAATTTCGGAGCAAGAGGTTATTGTGGAACAACTCGACGCCCTGACGGAAGAAACTCAACGCCTCGCCCGCCTCTACGAGCAAAAGCTCGCCGCGCTGGAAGCCTTGAAAAAATCCCTGCTGCACCAGGCCTTCACCGGAGAACTGTGAACTCAATCATTTCCGAACCACGATGCCAAATCCGCGAAAAGTCTGGATGAATCGTCCACCAAAAAAATCAAAACCATCCGTTCCTGAGCTAATCAAGGAGGCCACGTTGGTCATGGCGCTGAATGTCATCGAGAACATTTTGAAACCGAAGTATGTTCTTCCGCCTCCATCCGAGGAACGTTTCAATTACCTCACGAACCTCAGCGGAAAGTGGCACCGGAATTATTTCTATTTCATTTCTCACTACGCCTGTCCTGGTCCGAACGCCATCAGTCCTACTTTCGAGAGTAAGTTTGCGCGGATGGAATACGTCGGTGAAGGAAAGTTCGCACTCTCCTACCATCGTCACACCGGTGCCTGGTATGAGATTTATCCGTCTCTTTCCGTAACTGAGTGCCTGCAATCCATCCAAGACGACCCGATTTTTCAGCCATGAAGGCAACACCTCGCCTGTCTCTATGATGTGTCGACATTTCCGATAAATATCGACATATTTTCTTGACGTGTCGATACCGGCGACATAATCTCATGACATGTCGAAAGAATGGAATAAGGAAGACACGTCGCTGCGGATTTGGAATCCGGAGACGCCTTATGATCAGCTTCCCTTATTGCCTCCAGGGATCGATTTGGAATCGAAAGTCATTTTAAAAGAGTGCATTTCCGCGCGTGCTGCGTTGGCAGAACTCAAGCAGGCCGCAGCATTGATCCCCAATCAAGGTGTTTTGATCAATACATTGCCACTCTTGGAGGCGCGGGCGAGTTCCGAAATTGAAAATATTGTGACAACGACAGATCGCTTGTTTCAATACAAACAGAACGAAGAGCAGGCCGATTCGACAACGAAAGAAGCGCTGCGATACAGTCAGGCATTGTTAGAGGGATTTCGCTCACTCTCGGCGCATCCCTTGAATACGCGCACAGCGGAAGAAGTGTGCAGCAAAATCAAAGGTGCTGCCATGCAAGTGCGCCGTATCCCCGGTACGGCATTAGCGAATGACGCTACAGGAAGCATCATTTATACACCGCCTGTAGGGGAACATCACTTGCGTGATCTTTTGGCCAATTGGGAACGCTTTCTTCATGAATCCGTGGAACTGGATCCACTCATCCGCATGGCGGTAGGCCATTATCAATTTGAAGCGATTCATCCATTTACGGATGGTAATGGGCGGACGGGGCGCGTGCTGAATAGTTTATTTTTGATTCAAGAAAATTTGCTCACTTTACCGATCCTCTATTTGAGCCGCTTCATCATTGCGAACAAAGCAAGTTATTATCAGAAGTTGCTTGATGTAACGCGTGATGAGGCGTGGGAAGAATGGATTATTTTTATTCTACGAGGTGTCACCGATACGGCCCGCTGGACGATGGAAAAAATTGCAGCCATCCGCATTCTTCAGGAAAAAACAGTCGCCTACGTTCGTAAGGCATTGCCTAAGATCTACAGCAGAGAATTGATCGATGTCATCTTTGAGCAGCCCTATTGCCGGATCCAAAATATCATCGAGGCGGAGATTGCGGCACGTCAAACTGCATCCACCTACCTGAAAGCACTGGTGAGCATTGGCGTACTGCAGGAACTGTCTGTGGGACGGGAAAAGCTGTTCATTCATCCGCGATTGATGCAGCTATTGACTCGCGAATCCAATCTAACAACCGAGTTTCCATGAACGAATCCGAAACGAGAGCCGAGCATATTGATCCTGCGCTAACCACTGCTAGTTGGGGAGTCGTGGCGGGCAGTAAAATCCTGCGCGAGCACACGATCACCCAAGGCCGTATCGAGGGCACAGGGCGTAGAGGGCAGCAGATGAAAGCTGACTACGTGCTGGTCTATCGCAATCACAAGCTTGCCGTGATAGAGGCGAAAGCATGGGATAAACCACTCACCGAAGGTGTGACACAGGCGAAAGAGTATGCTGCGAAAATGAACATTCGCTTTGGCTACTCAACCAATGGCCAAGGGATCTACGCCATCGACATGGAGACCGGCGAGGAAAAGGAAATTGCGAGTTACCCGACGCCGGATGAACTATGGGCCAAGACCTTTGCCGAGGAAAATGCGTGGCGTGATCGTTTCGCGGCGATTCCTTTTGAAGACAAAAGCGGTTCGCATCCGAGCCGCTACTACCAAGATATCGCCGTGGATCGTGTGCTGGATGCGATCTCGAAGGGTCAGCCACGCATCCTTTTGACCTTAGCTACGGGCACAGGAAAAACCTTCATCGCCTTTCAAATCGCGTGGAAACTCTTTCATTCTCGTTGGAACTTGAGCGGTCAACCCACACGCCGCCCGCGTATCCTTTTTCTCGCCGACCGCAATATCTTGGCGGATCAGGCTTATACCTCGTTCTCCGCGTTTCCCGATGATGCTCTCGTCCGCATCGATCCCGAAATCATTCGCAAAAAAGGTCGAGTGCCCACCAATGGAAGTATCTTTTTTACGATTTTCCAGACCTTCATGGTCGGGCAAACAAATGTTGATGTTGAGGAAGCTTCGCAGGAAGTATTGAAGGTCGCTGAAGGAAGCAATGTGGAGTCTATGCCAGTGTCTTTGAGTTCTGTGAATTACAAAGACAAGCGCAATCTCGCAGAGAAATGCAACTTCGGCGATTATCCGAAAGATTTTTTCGACCTCATCATCATCGATGAATGTCATCGCGGCGGTGCCAATGATGAAGGCAACTGGCGAGCCATTTTAGAATACTTTTCTCCATCTGTGCAGCTCGGTCTGACTGCTACGCCAAAACGCGTGGACAACGTCGATACCTACCGCTACTTCGGTGAGCCAGTATACATCTATTCGTTAAAAGATGGCATCAATGACGGGTTTCTTACGCCCTTCAAGGTCAAACAAATCTCTACCACATTAGACGAGTATGTTTACACGAAAGATGACTTCATCGTTGAAGGAGAAATCGAAGTTGGCAAACGCTATGTAGAAAAGGATTTCAACCGCATCATCCGCATTCCTGAACGCGAAAAAATGCGTGTGCATCTTTTCATGAAGCAAATCAACCAGAACGAAAAAACGTTGGTGTTTTGCGCGACACAAGAGCACGCCCTAGCGGTACGGGATTACATCAATCAAATCAAGACCAGCAAAGATCCTCAGTATTGTCAGCGAGTCACGGCGCACGATGGCACTCAGGGCGAACAGTATTTGAAAAATTTCCAAGATAACGAAAAGAGCATCCCTACCATCCTCACCACTTCGCAGAAGCTCTCCACGGGCGTCGATGCCCGCAATGTGCGCAACATCGTGCTGCTGCGTCCGGTGAATTCGATGATCGAGTTCAAGCAAATCATTGGTCGGGGCACGCGACTCTACGATGGCAAGGACTACTTCACGATCTATGATTTCGTTAAAGCGCATCATCACTTTCAAGATCCTGAATGGGATGGTGAACCGAT
>CANHKJ010000268.1 GCA_947460915.1 Verrucomicrobiia bacterium | reverse complement strand
TCAGCGGGATTATGAGCCGGAATGCTGGTCGAGCAAGGGTTTGAGGCCGTTGCCTCCTTTTTGTTTTTTGAGCAAGTTTTCCAACTTACGTGCATCGGATAGACTCATTGGCTTACTTGTCCAAATGATACGCCATGGTCCGTGCTTTGAGGTGTATTTCGACTTTCCGCTGTTGTGGTCGGCCAAACGTATATTCACATCTTCAGACAGACCAATGTATCTGCGTGCCAACAAGTTTTCCAACATGTAAACGCGATACTCTTTCATGGCTCTCCACTAAAACGGCAAAAGCCGCTGTCTTGCGACAACGGCTTTTATTGGTTGCGGGAGTAGGATTTGAACCTACGACCTTCAGGTTATGAGCCTGACGAGCTACCTGGCTGCTCCATCCCGCGATTTGTTGGTGCGCCTTGCGGCGCGGGGGGCGAAGTTAATGCATTTCTTAGAAAATGCAAGATCTTTTTTGCCCGATGATGAAAATATTTCTCAGACGCCGTGTACGGCATCGATGAGATCTTTGGCAAAATGAATGACGGCATCGGCAGGGCATTCTTCTTGGGCGTGGAGTTCGACTTGTTTGACCAAGGCGGAACCAACAATGACGCCATCAGCTGCCAGTGCTACCTCGCGGGCCTGTGCAGCATTGGAGATCCCGAAGCCGACGCACACGGGAACGCTAGCGTGTTTTTTCAGTTCGGTGACTAGTGCTCCGATGTCGGCGGACGGTGCTCCGTGCGCGCCAGTGACTCCCGTGCGAGAGAGTGCGTAGATGAAGCCTTCAGCTTGGGAAGCTAGCATTTTGGCGCGCTCAGGCGGGGTATTTGGTGCGATCAAACGAATGCGCAGCAAGCCAGTATTGCCATCGAATCCATTGCCAATCCCCGCTTCATCAGGAGGAAGATCGAGCAAGAGAATGCCATCGGCACCAGCCTCTACGGCATCGCGTTGGAATTGCTCAAAGCCGTAGGCGAAGATGGGATTGAGATAGGTGAAGAGGACCAATGGAGTCTCGTGGGTCTTGCGAAACTCGCGAATCAAATCGAGCACTCGTTTGGTGGTCATGCCGGCTTTGAGCGCACGCTCGGCCGCCAATTGATTGACGATGCCATCGGCCAAAGGATCAGAAAATGGCAGACCGAGTTCAAGAATGTCAGCACCGGCATCGGCGAGGCGTTTGAGGATTTCGAGCGAGCGATCGAAGTCTGGATCTCCCGCAGCCACATAGGCGACAAAGGCTTTTTTTCCGGATTCGTTGAGCTGAGCAAAGGTGCGGGTAATGCGATTCATGAGTGATTCTAACGTTTTTTGATTCTTTTTCCTGAAAGTCTTGTGGCGAGCAGATTGGGGCAGATGCCTTTAAGGCGGAGCTGCTCGCATCCTGCCTCGATATGGATGGACTGGCGCATGGGGCGGAAGCCGAGACGGCGCGTGACGCAGTCGTTAAGGAGATCGATGTTGAGGTCTTCAAATTCGACGACTTTCCCGCAGTCAATGCACACGAGATGATTGTGGGAGGGTTTGTCGAGAAAGTTCGGGTCGTAGGTTTTCTCTTCTCCGCCAATGTCGATCTCACGAAGGAAGCCGGCCTCGACCAACAAACTGATGGTGCGATATACCGTGGCACGAGAGGCACGTTTGTCGGTGCGGCGGATGCGCTCAAAAAGCTCTTCTGAGGTGAAATGCTCGTCTTTGGCAAAGATCGAACGCACAATGGAATCGCGCTGCGTCGTTCGCCGAAGCGAGCGCCGTTTTACGAATTCGTTGAAACGTTCGAGGACTTGTTCATCCATAGGGCGAGGGCAAGGTAACGGATTCGCGGCAAATGAAAAGAAAAAGCGCGAGGTTACTGTCGAATTCATCCACCGTATCCAAGAATTGCGCAATGTTGTCGATAAAATCGATAATTTTGTTAGGAAACTGATTTCATGTTGGCTTGGAGGCGAGACGCCTCCGCCACACCCACAAAAAAACGGCCACCCAATGAAGGATGACCGTTTTGAGAAGATATTCCGCGAGGATTAGCCAGCTTCGGCGATTGTCTTGAGAACGCGCCCAGCGATGGCGTATGGATCGCCTTGGCTGTTTGGACGACGGTCTTCGAGGTAACCTTTGTAGCCGTTGTTCACGAAGCTGTGTGGAACACGGATGGAAGCACCGCGGTCGGCGACGCCGTAGGAGAATTTGTCGATGGACTGAGTCTCATGCAGACCGGTGAGGCGCATGTGGTTGTCTGGTCCGTAAACGGCGATGTGCTCGTTGACGTTTTTCTCGAAAGCAGCCATGAGTTTTTCGAAATACTCTTTGCCGCCCGTTTCACGCATGTATTCGGTGGAGAAGTTGCAGTGCATACCGGAACCATTCCAGTCGGTAGCGCCGAGTGGTTTGCAGTGGTATTCGACGTCAACGCCGTAGGTTTCGCAAACACGATTGAGGATATAGCGAGCCACCCAGATCTCGTCAGCAGCGCGCTTGGAGCCTTTGCCGAAGATTTGGAATTCCCACTGACCTTTGGCCACCTCGGCATTGATGCCTTCGTGGTTGATGCCAGCTTCGAGGCAGAGGTCGAGGTGCTCTTCAACGATCTGACGAGCGATGTCGCCGACGTTGCTGTAGCCTACGCCGCAATAGTAAGGACCTTGTGGTGCGGGATAGCCGTCTTTCGGGAAACCGAGTGGACGACCATTTTGATAGAGGAAATATTCCTGTTCGAAGCCAAACCATGTACCTGCATCGTCGAGGATGGTGGCACGGGTGTTAGTTGGGTGAGGAGTCACACCATCGGGCATCATAACCTCGCACATCACCAACGCGCCATTAAGACGTGTGGAATCGGGATAAATGGCGACGGGCTTGAGAACGCAGTCAGAGCTACGGCCTTCGGCCTGTTGGGTGGAACTACCGTCGAATCCCCAGTTTGGGAGTTGCTCCAAGGTCGGAAACTCGTCGAACGACTTGATTTGTGTTTTACTACGCAGATTTGGAACGGGTGTGTAACCGTCCAGCCAGATATATTCCAGTTTGAATTTGGGCATGGTTGTAATAGTTGGTTAATTCGGGTCGCGCGGATGTTGTACATTTCTCACAGACTTGCCAGACAAATCTGTGGATGCACTCCTCACATTTTTTTAGTAAGCAAAAATCGCGCCAACTTTTCGGCAACTATGAATTTTTTTCAATTTGCCAGTGGAGCAGTTTTTTTCTATGTCTGTGGCAGCAATGATCGAAAAAAATGCCGAAAATTCATTCCCTGAAGGAAGCTTGCGCTGGTCTGCGCTATCGGACGTGGGACGTTTTCGCAAAAACAATGAGGATTCTTTTTTGGCACTGACCTTTGATGCGCGCGAGTTGCGTTATTTAGGAAAAATCGGCGATGGCAATCTGCAGCAGGGCGATTTTGTGTTTGCGGTGAGTGATGGCATGGGCGGTGCCAAATCGGGTGAATTTGCCAGCAAGATCGCGGTGGAAAAAATCACTCGCTTGTTACCGAAAAGCTACGGTTTGAGTGCGCAAAAATTCGATGCCGGGTTGCCGGATGTGATGCGTGAATTATTTGAGCAAATCCACCGCTCGATGATTGAAATGGGACGCTTCTATGAGGAATGTGCGGGCATGGGTGCCACACTAAGCCTATGCTGGGTGATGCCAGATTGGGTGTATTTTGGTCACATCGGCGACAGTCGCATTTACTATTTGCCGAAAAATGGGCCAATGGTGCAGGTATCGCACGATCATTCCTACGTCGGCTGGCTGTTTCGCGAAGGAAAACTCAATGAGCGTGAAGCACGCAATCACCCGCAGCGCCACGCACTGAATCAAGCTCTGGGCGGTGGACAAAAAAACATCGATCCGCAAATTGGGCGCATTGCATGGGAAAAAGGTGATCGTTTTTTGATTTGCTCAGATGGAGTGGTCGATGGCCTGTGGGACAGAAAAATTGAGGAAATGGCACGCGCTAGCACGGCTGACGGTGAACTAAATGCCGTCGCACTTGTGAAAGAGGCCGTTGCGGATTCAGGCCGCGACAATACCACAGCACTGATGTTTGAGTTGGCGTAGCATTTTTTCGACATCCTAGCCGAGGCGTCCCATGAAGGGCTCGCAGCGCAAGCCAGATGTCGATTCCATCGCGACAATGCTTGATGATGCGCTCAAGGCTCAGCGTAGCTCGTTGCGCATCCGCTCCGCGTGCAGCCTTTCCAGGCTCACAGGCGCACGAAAAATCCATCGACCTAACAAAAAACCTGCCATCGCACCACCGAAGTGGCAGGCATGCCCAATCAGAAATAGCCC